>JAHELX010000533.1 GCA_024643945.1 Anaerolineales bacterium | reverse complement strand
TTATGGGTTAATATGGCAGAAACCAGCGACTCCAGGTTTTCTGCCTCGTTATAGGTAGGAATAACGATGAGTGCACTGGCATGGTTTGTCATTTTTTTCTCACCTAAGAATTATTGCAGCGTACCGTCCTCGACACGATAAATACTTACGTTTGAGTTAGAGAAGGCCAGGGTAAGCCATGGCGAGGTCGTAGGGTCATATGCTCCCACTTCACGTTCAGCAGGACCAAAGAAAATGTAGCGAATGCCGTATTTCTGGATTATCGCCCGCCGCTCAGCATCGGGTGTAGCCGGGTCAAAGAAACCATTCACCACCCCCCGCTTGTGATTAAAGTCTATCGTCATCACGGCGTTGGCCAGGAAAGCTCTGTTCCCCGCTAAGCCGGGGATATAATGTCCTGTCACAAATGCGCTAAGCACCACTTCGTCCGGGTCGGCATTCAGCTCAAGCCAGCGCATGGCGGCCACTTCGTCCCGATGCAGATAGAAGGGATAGGTGTAACGATGCAGGTCCACGAAACGCCAGGCAAATAGGTAAAGATTGGTCGGCAGGACCGCCAGCAACAGCAGGGCCGGCACCCACTGTACCAGCCGCTCTGCGGCCAGCCATCGACGCCAACGCGCATGGGCCAATCGGGATTCGAGCCAGGGAATGAAGCGGTCGAACACAAAGTCGGTCGCCAGGGCTGCCAGCACGAACTGAAAGCCAGTTAGCAGCATCACCTGAAAACGCAGAGGAAGATAAATGATCAGCAGATTGACAATAAACCAACCCTTGAGAAAGAGATCACGATTGGACTGCCCACGCAAGAGACTGGTCTTGGGCATCTCGAAGGAGCCCAACCCTCGCACAAACCCATCCAGCGCCAGAAACAGGGGAATGCCCAACAGCACCAACAAGTGCAATGGAGAAGGCGTAAAGGCCCCCAGGTTATCATACTGCGCCAGCGCTCGCTGCCAGGTCGGGTTGGCCGACGACGACACCCAGCCAAAATAGAGCGAGGCTGGGGCCGATACCAGCACCACCACCGCCAGGCTGGTGAAGGTATGCCAGCGGAAGCCATCACGCAGGGTCAATAGAAGCCCGAACATGCCCAACACGGTCCATATCGTCACCAGGTCGTAAATGTGACCTAACCCCAAAAAGAGCGCCACTCCTGCCGCCGCCAGCGACAGGCCGAACCGGCCCCGCTGATGCCCCAGCCACGCCAGGCCCAAAGCCAGCAACGTCAGCGCCAGCGCCAGCGCCAGGTGAGGCGAAGCCAGCAAAACCCAAAAGGTGTTGCCGGGTGTGGTGTAGATATCGTGGGGCCAACGTACGTCCGAGAGACCATTGAGGTACTTGTCAACAATCCAGATCCAACCCAGGCCAGAGCTCAAAGTAGTCAGCCAAAACGCGAAGCGCCGCCGAGCCGGTTCGGCGAAAAACAGACTACACAGCCAATACGCCACACCTACATACAATGGCACGGCTAACAGGCGGAAGAGTTGATACACCTGCCTCAGCGACAGCCCCAATAGCGCTGCCGCCCACCCCGGAATCCACCAATGCAAGTTAACAAAGACAGATGAGTTGGCCTCCGAGGTCAGCTTGTTCTCAATGAAAAAGCGTGCGCCTGACTCGCGCATCCACGACAGGTATTGCGCCGTGTCATGGACATTGAAGATGACGCCACTGAACCACTTATCATAAGGTGCCGACAGGTAGCCATAAACGTAGGGCAACGAGGTAACCACCAGCAACACCAGTGAAGCAATGACCACCTCGCGCAGAACCTCAGTTTTCAGCCTGCTGCTCAAGACCGGGGCTGCAACCCACGCCCTTCCCTTCGAACGATCCAAAACACGCCTCCTAGAACCAAGATCAGGGGCAACAAACTGTACCAGGACGATAGCCCCACCACCATCCCCAGATTGCGAGTGATGTCACCGGCCCGGAATTTGGGCCAAAAGAAATCAGCCAACGGATTGGCGATGATGATCGGCGCAAACTCTTGTCCCGACACCGACGCAATCCACGCCAGCCCAAATGAACTAACCACCAGTCCCCAGGTCAACATCCGCAACAGGCGCTTTTCTCGCCAGGTCCGGACACAGAAAGCGACCGGCAGCATCAAAAAGGGCAAAATGGTCAGCAGATTGCGCGGTCCGATGGCATAACCGCCACGCCAATCATACCAGGCGGAAATCAGCACCAGTTGCGCCAGCACCAAACTCAACCAGAGCACCACTTCAGCCGGCCACCTGGGAGAGCGGAGAAGATACCAGAAACCAGGTATGGCCAGCAATAGAAAGGGCGATAGGAAGAACAAGCCCCGGTAAGGGCTGAATGTCACCCCCCACAACGCTTCCAGGCTGGGCCAACTGAAGCCCAGAAAGCCGGTGTTAGAAATCTCCGGGAAACGCCCCAGGTAACGGTAGCTCGACGAGAAGGGGCTGCCAAAGGCAGAAGCATTGTACCAGCCCAGAATCAGGGCAAAAGGCAATCCTCCCAAGCCAAGCTTGATGATTTCCCACTTCCGCTCCAGAAACCACAGGGCATACAACGCTAGAATGACCATCAGGATCAGGGCCGGAAACTCAGTCAACACAGCCAATCCAAGCAGTCCCCCCACCCCCCATAGCCAATGATGGCTTATCTCGCCCTGCCGGACACGGTACAGCAAATAGAAGGCAAAAAAGAGCAATGCAGCGGCAATTTGATGGCCGTAAAAAACGGTCGAGTAAGGGAAGACGACAGTCGCCAGCCCATAGGCCAGGGTCAATGCGACCCGGTCCAGGATGTGTTCGGATTTCGGGGCGAACAACCGCCCCATAAAAAGATAAAGCAACGCGCCCAGCAGAGCCGAGGGTAGGGAGACCGTGACGAAGGTAGTGGCATACAGAGCCGCCGCAAAGTAGACCTTTTGCTCCAGCAGCCCGCTGCCCCCCTCGCGCAGTGTACTGGCCAGAGCCCGGCTGCTATCTAGCCGATGCAATAGTGCTCGCATCGGCGGCGTGTCTGCCACCCACTTGAATACGAAGTAGGTCGGCACCCCCAAGAATGAAGTACCTGGAGCCTTGTCGGTGTAGACGTGGCCACCGTAGACAGCATAATCGCCTGTATTCTCGTAATAGTCATCAATGATTATTGTCCCCTGCTCCACGATGGCCAGCGTCAGGTCCATGCGTGAATTCTGGTTCCACTCCGCCCAACGTGGGAAGAAGTAACCGTAGCCGAAAAGTAGAACAAGGAATATTAGCAGAGCAGTTCGTTTTTCTCTGGTCATAGTTTTGTTAGTGGTGAGTACACCCAATTTTTCGGGGCGAACGCTCCCGGAGGGTGTGCTCCAATCTGCTGCTAAGACTTTAGCACAGGATAGTAGGAACTCAATGTGAGACTAGTTAGAAAAAAGTTAGAGGAATCATAACTGTCGAGGAAACGCAGAGCGAGGTAGCATCTTGTTTTACGCCGCCTGCTGGTATATTTTGTCCAGAGGGCGGCAGGCGACCCGGTAGTCATACACTGTCTCTGCCAGGTGCCGTCCGTTGTTCGACAGGCGCGCAGACAGATCAGGCTCCTCCAGGACACGCAGCACAGCCTGGGCGAATTCAACCGGCGTGTCGGCAACTAAGATATCGCGTTCGTGGGTAACCTGTATTCCCTCGCAGCCCAGGCTGGTCGAGACGATGGGCAAGCCTTGCGCCAGGGCATTGAGAATCTTCACCCGCATACCCCCTCCCGCCCGCAAGGGTACCACGAAAACGCCGGTCTGTGCCAGGTAAGGGCCGAGATCATCCACATAGCCGGTCACATTGATGCCGCTCCCATTCTGTGATAGTGCGACCACCTGCTTTGGAGGTCGTGCACCGATCAGGTCGAAGACCGTCTCCGGACGACGGGCACCGATGAAGGGCCACACTTCGTCCGCGAACCACAACATCCCGTCTATGTTGGGCGGCCAATACATGGTGCCGATGTGCACTACGTGGTCAGCATCGAGCCGGCGTTCTACGTAGGAGACCTCGTCGGTGTCTACCGTGATGGGGATAACCTGAATGTTCGAGGCTTCCCCCATAGCTTCCTCCAGCGCAGCTTTATCCTCGGGGATGACCGCCGTCACCGCGTCAAACTCACGGCAGATGTGGCCCTCGTAATCCTTTAGCAAACGCCAGTCCCGTTCCAACAACCACTTTTGGGGTCCAGGCGACATCGTATCGCTCAAGCGACGGTAAAGCACCCACAGCGCGTTGTGAGCGTCAAATAGCTTAAAGGCGTGCGGCGCGCGGCGCGCGTACTGGCACATGTTGAGCTGGTCGGCGTGCACCACGTCGAAGTGTTCCACGGCCGCCAGCCGGTCTACCAGCCGGCGCATGGCCGCCCGGTCGTCGCGAACCATCATCCACGGCTGACCATTGAGCAGGCTGCGCACCATCGCCAGGCCATCGCGCAATGGACCCCGTTCCATCGACAGCGTATGCACTGCGCGGCAGTAACGCCGCAGTTGTCTAACATCAGCCGAGTGGTCGCCGCGCACGAACGAGGCCAGCGTGATCTCGTGCTGCTGCGCCAGATATTTGATTAGATTCCAGGTTTTGACTTTGGGGCCGCTGTCGGGCGGATACGGCAAGACTTGAGTAGGCAACAGTACCTTCATCAATCCCTCACCTTGGCACCTTACACCCCGCGCAG
>JAHELX010000532.1 GCA_024643945.1 Anaerolineales bacterium | reverse complement strand
CGCCTGGTAGGGATTGTCACGCGCGGTGACGTGCGGGGCGCAGAGCCTTCTGGCGCCACATCATTGAGCATCTGGGAGCTGAACTACCTGATCAGTAACTTGAAGATTGAGCAGATTATGTCCCCCAATCCGATGACCATTTCCCAAGATGCGACTATCGGCGAAGCGGCCCGGTTGATGATGGAGAACAAGATCAGCGGCGTGCCAGTGGTCGATGGTGAGGGAAAGATGGTAGGCATCATCACTGAATCCGACATCTTTCGACTGATTGTCGACAAGTGGGACGAACTGTTTGAAAGTGAGAACTAGTACCCCACTCTACTCAAGCTATGGTGGTATCCATCTTGCCCATGAAGCTTAAAGAAATCCTCGACGTCATCGACGGCCAATTATTGATCGACAACACTGACCTCAACCGAGAGATCAAAGGCGGCTGTGGGGCGGATTTGATGAGCGACGTATTGGCTTCCATTCAGCCCGATGCCATTTTGCTGACCGGCTTGTGTAACCCCCAAGTGGTGCGAACCTCACAAATAGCTGAGGTGGCCGCGATTGTCTTCGTGCGCGGGAAAAAACCACCTCACGAGACGATTGAACTGGCAAATCAGGAGAAAATCCCGCTCATCTCGAGTCCCTATGGCATGTTTGAATTATGCGGGCGGCTTTATCAAGCTGGCTTATCCAGCCTGGAAATGCCGGTGTAAGGATATGGAACAAGGTCCCGTACGTAAGAAACGACTCATTACTGATGGGGCTGCCGGACTTATCACCCGCGTCGAAGAGCTCGCTTACGAGTTAAAGATCGAAGAAGTGATGACGAGTGATGTCAAGGCTGTTACCCCAGATGTACAAATGGCGGAGGTATTAGAGCTATTACGACAGGCGAACATCTCAGGCGCGCCTGTTGTTTCAAATGGCAACCTGGTAGGGATTATTAGTATCGAAGACCTGATCCGCTCCCTGCGCCGGGGGGATATAGAAGCCCCAGTTCGTGATTATATGACGTCTCAGATAGTCACGGTCAATTCTCTTGACCCGGTCGTCGAGGCCCTGAAGGTATTCGCCCAAACACGCCTGGGTAGACTGCCGGTACTGGATACATCGGGCAAGCTGACAGGCATCATCACCAAGGGCGACATCACCCGGGGAATATTGAGGGCATTGGAAAGGGATTACCAGGAAGAAGAAGTCAGGCGCTATCGTGCCAGTCACCTGTTCGAGGACATTGTCTCAGATCGTACCAGTCTGATCCTGAGGTACACGATTAAACCCAGAGACTTTACCCATGGCGGGGCTGCTTCCAGTCACATCAAACGGGCTCTGGTCAGATTGGGCGCCAACCCTCAGATTGCCCGGCGATGCGGGATTGCTGTTTATGAAGCCGAAATGAATCTCATTATCCATGCCACAAACGGTGGAGTCATTGTAGTTGAGATCGAACCACATCTGATCTCGGTGGAGACAATCGATGATGGTCCAGGCATAGAAGACATTGAATTGGCTATGAGACCTGGTTATTCAACTGCGCTCGAAGAGATTCGAGAGCTCGGGTTTGGTGCTGGCATGGGGTTAAACAATATCGACCGTTGCGTAGATGAGATGTTGCTGGAGTCAACTCCGGGCAAAGGCACCCGGCTTGAAATGAAAATCCACCTGCAACCTCACCAAACTTTTCGAGAAACCAACCATTCCGACAAGGAGAAGTTGTCGCATGACACTCCAAGAAATCATTGAGGAACTGAACCTTACCCCTTTAACCCAGAAGAAAGATTTCAGCCAGGTTATCGCGACCAGTGGTTATGCTTCGGATTTGCTGAGTTGTGTCATGGCGAGCGCCCAGCATAAGGCGATTTGGGTCACTTTGCAGGCGCATACCAATGTTGTAGCTGTGGGAGCCTTGTTAGAGTTGGGTGCCATCATCATTACCGAAGGCGCAAGGCCAGATCAAGACACAATCGTCAAAGCCAATGAAGAGGGCGTAACGTTACTGGCCACCGACAAGCCGACATTCTACGTGGCCGGAAGATTGTGGGAATTGGGCCTGCGAGATAGTTGATGGCTGGCAATATTTCCCTCCGATAGGGTAGGTTTCCCCGGCAGAGAATTGTGAAGAAAGAAACCGAATTGAAAACCTACGTGGCTGAGCTGCATGTCCATACGGTGCTGTCGCCCTGTGCAGCCGTTGAGATGATCCCACCGTTCATTGTCCGGGAGGCTCTGGAAAACAAAATTGATCTGATTGCAATAACCGACCACAATGCCAGCGCCAATGCCGGCGCTGTGCAAAAGGCTGCCGCAGGTACCGGCTTGACGGTGTTGCCCGGGATGGAGCTGCAAACTCGCGAAGAAGCTCATCTGCTCTGCCTGTTCGACACCCTGGCCCAGCTCGAGTCCTGGCAAGCATTGGTCAATGCCCACATGCCGCCCATTGAAAATAATATTGAATACTTTGGGGAACAATTCGTAGTGGATGAAACGGGAGAGTTCATTCGGCGCGAAACACAACTCCTGGTAACCTCGGCCAACCTCTCGTTGAAAGAAGCTGTACAAGGTGTGTCAAGGCTGGGTGGCATCGCCATCCCGGCCCACGTCAACCGCAAGGCATTTAGCCTGATTGCCAACCTCGGTTTTGTCCCCACTGACCTGCCAATTGACGCCTTGGAAATATCCCGGCACCTAAGCCCCGCAGACGCTCGCGAGAAGTTCCCCCAACTCCATAATTTCACGCTGATTCAGAATGGCGACGTCCATCGCCTCGACGAGTTCTTGGGTGTGAATGTCTTCAAGATGGCCGCTCCGACGGTTGCTGAGCTCAAACTCGCTCTGAGGAATGCACAGGGGCGATCACTGCTTATCCGCCCTGCTACGAGTTGACAACCTTCGCGGCTTAAAATGACATTTGTCATATGACCCTTGACACTAAGTGTGATAGAATGTATCGTGAATTTTGTCACGATTGAGATAATCCAGTTCGGAATTGTCCGTTGGAGTCTGAACATGATAAGTATGCTTGAAAGCATCCCTGAGGCGGATCCGCTTGCCATACCGGAGCATAGAAAGGCCATTGATCAGATCATAGAAGATAATAAGGGTGTGCATGGCGCCACCATGGTTGTGTTGAATGAACTGCAGAGCCATGTTGGCTACATATCCGTTCCTATGCAGGCTTACGTGGCGCATAAACTGCGAGTCCCGATGAGCCAAATACACGGGGTGGTATCTTTCTATTCGTTTTTCACTACCCACCCCAAAGGCAAACATAGCATCAAGTTCTGTATGGGCACTGCCTGCTATGTGCGAGGGACGCCGCAATTGGTGGAAAAAGCGCGCCAGTCCTTAGGCATTGATGTTGGAGAGACGACGGAAGATGGCGCAGTAACTCTCGAGGTTTGTCGTTGTCTGGGAGCTTGCAGCCAGGCTCCGGTGGTAGTAGTAGATGAGGAATTGCATGGGCGCATGCGTCCCGGCGAAATGTCCCAGGCTTTACTTGAATGTCAAAGCGACGATCGCGTGGCAGGTAAATAGATTGAGGGAGATAGCTCTACACTTACTGGATATCGCCGAAAACAGCATTGCGGCCGGCGCTAGAAATATCGAAATCACGGTCGAGGAAGATTTGCAAAATGACTGGCTAAAGGCAGTAGTTCAGGACGATGGCTGCGGGATGGACGAACAACTCATCGCGCGTGTCACTGACCCCTTCGTCACCAGTCGCACTACTCGCAAAGTCGGCTTGGGGATCCCCCTGTTCAAGGCGGCAGCCGAAGCGTGCAATGGCAGTTTAGACATTATTTCAGTACCAGGACGAGGGACCTGCTTGAAAGTCGCCTTTCAAAGAAGCCACATCGATCGCATGCCCCTGGGCGATATCGCCGGTACTATGCTTACCCTCGTCATTGGCTATCCAGAAATACACTGGGTGTTCCGTTATCGAACGGATAACGCAGAATTTACTTTTGACGACGAACCCATAAAGAGAGAATTAGAGGGGATTTCATTAACCGAGCCTTCGATTTTGGCTTTTATCAGAGAATCCCTCCAAGAAGGCATCGGTAACGTGCAGCAAGCCATAAGCAAAAGAGATAACGAGATAACTGATCATGCAATCGCATACAGTCGGAGGTGGCAAGATGCCAGCAGTCAAATCACTTGAGGACCTAAAGCGCCTGAAAGAAGAAGCGTTGGAAAAGCGTAAAGCACAAGCAACTGCCGGCCGGGCCCAAATCACCGTTGGCATGGGCACGTGTGGTATCGCGGCGGGTGCCCGGGAGACGATGAAGGCCATCCTCGAGGTCATAGAAAAGCACAACTTGAGCGATATCATTGTTACCCAAACAGGGTGCATTGGACTTTGTGAGTGGGAGCCCATCGTCGAGGTTGTGGTCGGCAAGGAACCGAAAGTCATGTATGGAAAAGTCTCCCCGGAAATGGCAAAGCAGATTATGCAGGAACATATTGAGGGTGGCAAGATTTTGCCTGCGTTTGTGATCCCGGCGTAACTACTTTGACAATGTCATGTCACCCTGAACGCAGTGAAGGGTCTCGTTCACAAACTGGAGATTCTTCGCTATCGCTCAGCCTGTCCCCTGGCCCGCGTGGCGGAGCCACCTGCCCGTCCTGGCTCCGCCACGCGGGCCAGGGTGCCGCGCCGACAGGTGCAGGCAGGACGGGCTGG
>JAHELX010000049.1 GCA_024643945.1 Anaerolineales bacterium | reverse complement strand
GGCGGCCGCCCGCCATACAGAATGGCGTTGCTCAGGTAGTTGGTCCACACCTCCTCGATCCACGGGCCGTAGCCTGACGCCGCAGGCCATGTGTCGGGCACGATGACCTCGGCCTGGTGTTCTGTGATCATATGGGCCAGACGCTCCTGGGCCCCGGCGACGATGGTGCCCATGTCAATCTGGGCAACCTCGACCTCTTCCTTGCGTACACTGGCCAGCAATAGCAATTCCTCAACGATATTGTCCATCTTGCGAGTTACCCGCACCACGTTTTGCAGCAATTGATCGATCTGCTCGGCAGGCAGTTCCGGCCAGTTGTCTCGCAACAGGCTGCAAATACCGATGCCGGTCGACAGCGGTCCCTTCAGGTCGTGGGCAACGGTATGGGCAAAGGCATCCAGTTCCTGGTTGCGCGCTTCCAATTCCGAAGCGTATTCGCGCAGCGCCTGCAGGGTAGCGTCCCGCTGCGCCTCGGCTCGCTGCTTCTCCACGAGAAGGCGCTGTTGCGCCAGGACGTGCGCGATGACGGCGGGCAGTAGTTCGAGATAGCCCCCTTCTATATCCTTGACGATGTAATCCCGCGCGCCGAGTTTCATGGCTTCGACGGCGATCATTTCGCTGCCGCCGCCAGTGATCATAATCGTGGGTGGCAGACAGTCCCGCTCGGCCAGAATGCGAATCACATCCAGCCCATCGTGGACAGGCATATTCTGATCCACCATGAGCAGATCGTAGGCACCCGGGGCGCACATGGACAGGCCCTCTTCGCCGTCGCGGGCGATGTGGACGACATAGCTGGCCTGTTGCAATCTCTTCTGAACGAGGCGGGCCACACCGGGATCATCTTCCATATACAGGATACGTAGCCCTTGCCGAGCTCGTTGAAGGGCATCGTCCAGAGCTTGCCGAGAGAACGAAGACCGGGTAAGTTCAGACACAACCATAACACTCACTCCCCATTAGGTACGCTGACGACCGACAGGAACAGCCCCAACTTGCGGATCGCCTCGGAAAAATGCGCATACTCCACGGGCTTGGTCATGTAGACATTGCAGCCCAGCTCGTAGCAGCGGGCCACCTCACGGGCATCATCCGTAGTGGTCAAGATGATGACGGGGATGCGCCTGGTATGCTCATCCGCTTTCATATGTTGCAGGACCTGGTAGCCGTCGAGCACTGGCAGATTCAGGTCCAGCAGTACCAGTAGTGGCTTGGGGGGTTCGCTCCCGGCGTACTGGCCGTCGCCGAACAAGTAGTCCAGCGCCCCCTGACCGTCGCCGATGGTGATGATCTGGTTGGTGATATTCGAACGGCGCAGGTTCTTCTCGATTAATCGGGCGTGGCCCGCGTCGTCTTCCACCAAGAGAATGGTCACTTCCCGTGCGTTGCACATGATCGCCTCCCTATTTGAGATGATTGGGGGTAACTACTCAGGTGCCCGGCACTTTTGCTGCCTTATTAAGGCGCAATCAGGCATCTAGTAACGGCCCAGACATAGGTCATTCCTGCAAATGAAGTGCCGGGCACCTTTAGGCTGAGCAGTTACGATTGGGGATAGTAAAAGCAAAGGTCGTCCCCACCCCCAGCTCAGATTCACACCCAATACGTCCAGCGTGCAGGCGGACCAGCGTTTGCACGTACGGCAAACCCATGCCCTCGCCAGGTACGTCCTGCCGGCCGGCCCGACGGAACGGCGCAAAGATCTTGTCCATATCCTCCGGCGCGATCCCCCGCCCGTTGTCACGCACCCGAAATGCCGTCTCAGCACCATCCAGATCAGCCGTGATCTCGATGACGCCAGGGCGGCCGGGATCCAGGTACTTGACCGCATTGTCCAGGAGATTGCCCATAATCTGCTCCATTGAGGTCCGGTCGGCGACCACCTCGGGTAGTGAGCCTACGACCACCTTCGCCCCCCGTTCCTCGACCTGGTGAGCCAGGCTCCCGAGGGTCGCCTGGACCAGGGCCTGCATATCAATCGGCTCCAGGTCGAGCTGGCGACGTCCTAAGCGGGACAGTTCCAGGAGGGCATTGATGAAGCGATCCATGCGGGTCACAGAGGAGTCGATGAAGCCCAGCGCCTCCGGTATGTCTTGCTTAAGCGCGGTGCTCACCGCCCGCTGCTGTTCCTCACCCAGATAGGGCAGAGCTGCCTTGATGGCAGAACCGGTCAGCGCCATGGCCGAACGCAGCTCAGCCGCAAAGCCTTTGAGGTTGACCAACGGGGCTCGCAAATCGTGGGAGACGATATAGGTGAAGTGCCTGAGTTCCTGGTTGCTCTGTGTCAACTGAGCCGCGTAGCGTTCTAACTGTTCCTCCACCCGCACCCGCTCGGTTATGTCCTGCGCCGCGCCGATGTAGCGCACGATGTGGTCCCCAGACTCGTCCCATATCGGACGTCCGTGCGCCCGGAGCCAGCGGACCTCACCGCTCTTGGTGATGATACGATATTGGCTCACATCTGGCTGACCGGAAAGCAAGTTTTCCAGACGCCGCTGGAAAACAGGAAAGTCGTCAGGATGGACGATACGCTTCCAGCCGTCCCGAGCCGGTAATTCATCGGGTGTGAAGCCAGTGATGCGGGTGAAAGCCCCCGTCACCCATTCCCGTGTAAGCGAGCCGTCCGGCTCAACCCGGAGGGCATCGGCATAGTCGGAGGTTAGTTCGGAGACGGCGCGATAGCGCTCCTCGCTCTGCCGCAGCGCCTCCAGGGTAGCATCCCTGTGGGACTCTGCCCGCACCCGCTCGGCGATTTCCTGGGTAAGCTGTTGGTTGATCTCTTTTAGCCTGGCAGTGCGTTCCTCTACCAACTCCTCCAGGTAGTCGTGGTATCGCCTCAATTCGTCCTCCACCCGCCGGCGCTCGGCGATTTCTTGCTGAGCCTGCTCATATAGCCCGGCATTTTCAATCGCTACCGCAGCCTGGTCGGCCAGCAGGTCCAGCGTGCTCAACTCAGATTCCCGCCAGGCGGAGGGTGGCTGCCTGCAGATCGCCATCACGCCTACCGTACGCCCGCCGGATTCGAGGGGCAGAGCAACGATGGCCCCCTCCCAGTCGGGCGCCACATCAACGTATCGCGGCTGGAGGCGTGTATCTGGCACGGCGATGGGCTGACCTTGCTGTGCAACGGTGTAGATCAGGCCGTTGGTACCAGGGCCGACAGTCAGTGGGACCGGGCCATTGTCCGGTGCCAGCGCAGCCCCCAAAGTCAGACGCTCAGCCTGGTACAGAAAGACACAGGCAGTCTGGGCCTCGCCCACGAGCTGGAGCGTGCCCTCCAAGATGGCTTCCAGCACCTCCTGGAGGTTGAGGTGGGAGGTCAGGCCGAGGCTCGCGTGGCGTAGTGCCTCGAGTTGTTGGGTTCGTCTGCTCAGCCGGTCGATCGTCTCACGCAATCGACCGGTCATAATGTTGGTGGCCGTGGCCAATTGGCCTATCTCGTCTGCGGATTCTACGTGGGCCTGTGCAGACAGATCGCCGGCCGTGATTTGCCCGGTGGTGTCGATCAGGCGCCGGATGGGTCCGACGATGTGCGCCTTGGCAAGCAGGGCCATGCCTATCCCCAATATGAAAGCCAACAGCCCAGCCACCAGGCTGCGAACCTGGGCAATGGCTAGCTTTTGTCCCCCTCTATCCATATCGGCCTGGAGCAAGCTTTGGTGTTCAGTGGTCATATCCTCCAGCAACTGGAGCATATGCTCAGCTCGAGGCTCCGCCTCAGTG
The DNA here is from genome assembly GCA_024643945.1 of Anaerolineales bacterium. The sequence goes on along the minus strand of JAHELX010000049.1, from coordinate 14,142 downwards.
CTGAAGAGATACAAATCCTCCAAGACGCGCTGGTCCTCGGCCCCCTCAAAGACTCGAGCCGCATCGTGCAGTTCAAATAGCCGTTCCGGCAAGGTCGACCACTCTTCGAAGGTGGCGTCCAATTCGTTGAGGCGATGGATGTCTTCACCCCCCTCGTTTGCCAGGAGCGCTTCCAGCCCGGCCAGGTTCGCCTCGAAAGCTTGCCTTGCCCCCTGGTAGTCGTCACGATATTGCGGGTCGCCCAAAGCCAAATAACCCCGAACACTGGTCTGCATTCGAAGCAGGTTAACTTGAGCGCGGGTTGAGGCCAGGGCGATCGGGGCACGCAAATACGTCGTCCGCTGGATATCTTCAATGGCTCCCCGACTGCCCAGGAAGCCGAGGCCAACAACCAATAAAGTCAACCCAACCAGCATCCCAAACCCAATGTTCAGCTTATTGCCAATGCTGAGATCGTTGAGGAGCCTGGCACCTGGCAGGCGGCCAAGGATGCCAAGCCTATCACGCACGGGAGCGGTATGCTCATCAAAAGAAGGATGCACTCCATCCGTCATCGCGAATCCTCCCCAATGAGGGAAAATGTTAAAGATCTGTCAGGCTTCCGAGGAATCTACACCTCGCCATATGTTTGTGCGCACTACAATCAGTGTCATATCGTCGTGGGGTTCTGCGTTGCGGACGTGATGGCTGACCGCCTCCCAGATGCCTTCCAGCACCGTCTGAGGATCGTCTTCTTCTCCCAGGGCTTCAACCACTCGCTGCAATCGCTCGAAGCCGAATAGTTGGCCCTGAGCGTCCATTGCCTCTACAACCCCGTCGCTGGCGAAGATAATCGTAGCTTTGTCACCTAACGACACCTCCCGACTTGCGTAGTTGACGGCCGGCAGCGCCCCGACTGGCAGGCCAGAGACTTCCAGCCAGTAGGGGCTGGTTTCACCCACGACCAGTGGATCTATCATACCCGCGTTGGAGACTTGCACACGATTGCTTTTTGGCTCGAAGAGAGCAACCAGTAAGCCGACGATGGTGTGGCTGGGCTGCACGCGAGGGTAGAGCATCTGGTTAAGCTGACCCAGCAGATCGCCGGGGGTGGCATGTTCATGGACCTGGGCGTCTATGGCAGTGATGGTCATCGCCATGAAGAGAGCAGCCGGCACGCCCTTGCCCGAGACGTCACCGATGACCAGCCCCAAGCGGCCATCGGGCAGGGTCATATAGCGGTAGAAGTCACCACCCACCTGTCGAGCCGGGACCGAGCGGGCTGCGATTTCCAGGCCAGGCACGTGAGGTGCCTGCTGCGGCAGCAGGCTGACCTGAATGCGGTGGGCAAGTTCCATCTCGCGTTCCATCTGCGCCAGCTTTTCCTGCTGGAGCCGGGCATTTTCCATAGCCACGGCCGCCTGCGCGGCCAATCCCCGCGCGATGCGAATGTCGTGGTCTGTAAAGCTGCGTCGCCAGCGCGATTCGGTCAACTCCAACAAGCCAATGCTGCGGTCGCGGACGATTAGTGGTAGGACGAGACGTGATTTGATATGCTCCTTGGCCATCCAGTCGCGCTCCCTGGGATCACCCCGCTGGTCATCGTCTTGCAAGGAAATCAGAGACCCCTCCAGCAGCACCCGGCGCAGAGTCGGCCGCTCACTCAACCGGAAAACGGTACCAGGCGGGGCAAGCTCCTGCCAATCGTCACCTCGCTTGTCGAGGAAGAGTTCAATCACCAGTGCTTTGCTATCTTCGTGCCAGCGGTAGATGGCACAGCCTTCTACTCCAACCAGTGCCACAATCTGCTCGACGATGGTGCGAAGTACCTCCTGGCTGGTTTGAGCCGAAGTGATGGCCAGGCCGGCCCGGTAGAGCGCTTCCATCTCGCGGCGCCCCTGCTGCTCCACCTGCAACAGGCGAGCACCGTGCAGGGCCAGCGCGGTCTGGTTGGCTGCCGCACTGAGCGACTGCCATTCTTGTTCAGAGAAGGCATCTGCACCCGCTTTAAGAACGCCGAGTACTCCGATCATGACATCCACCTGATCCGCATGCCAGAGAGGCAAGGCAGCTCCAAGCGTTACACCCAACTCGCTTAACACGTCAGCCATCTCCGGCACACCTGCATCACGCAGGGCCCTCAGCCACGGCCCGACCCTCGTCTCCCGCAAATGCCCTTCCACGAAAGCAGCCACCAAGGGGTTCTGGGCCGCATCACAGGAAAAGGAGATGCGCCGCGTGGGTGCGTCACCCCGGCGACGGAGAAAACTGTCCAACTCACCGGCGGCGGCGTGGACGGAAAGTTCCCTATGTCCTGCGTCGGGCAGGCAGATGAGCACACCGGGATAGCCCAATCCCTGGCGGATGTTTTCCACCACCAGGCGCAACACGCGGTCCAGAGGCAGGCCGCTATGTATCACGGCATTGATCTGCTGTAACGTGGCCAGCCTGGCGTTGCTGCTTTTCAGTTGTTGATGCATACGTACCCGCTCGGTGATGTCACGGACAATGGTCAGGGCTTCACTTTCCCCGCTGACAACGACCCGCGCCTCGTAGTCGCGCAGCTCACCATTCACCTGAAGCTGATACTCGTAGACTTGCGTCTCGCCGGTTCTTAAGGTCTGCTGAAGGTGGTGATGCTGAAGTTGAGCCACCTCTGCTGGCAGCACATCAGATACCTTTTTGCCTACTATGTCATCAGGAGAAACCACTGAATCGAACTCTTTGCCAGGTATGGCCTCGAGGCAAGTACCATCCTGGCTGAAGCGAAGCATCAAGTCTGGAATCGCGCTCAGTATGGCCCGATTCTTCGCCTCGCTGGCTCGAAGTGCCTCCAGGGTAGCGTCCCTTTGTGTTTCTGCTCGTTGCTTCTCCTCGAGGAGGCGCTGTTGCACCAGGACTTGCGCGATGACAGCGGGTAGTAGTTCGAGATAGCCCCCTTCCACATCCTTGACGATGTAATCCCGCGCGCCGAGTTTCATGGCTTCGACGGCGATCATTTCACTGCCGCTGCCAGTGATCATAAGCGTGGGCGGCAGAGAGTCCCGGGCGGCCAGGATGCGAATCACGTCCAATCCATCGTGGACAGGCATATTCTGATCCACTATGAGCAGATCGTAGGCACCGGGAGCGCACAAGGCCAGGCCCTCTTCGCCGTCGTGGGCGATGTGGACGACATAGTCGGCTCGCTGCAATCTCTTCTGAATGAGGCGGGCCACACCGGGATCATCTTCCATGTACAGGATGCGCCGTCCTAAGCTTATATCATCCTGCGCTTGTCGAGGGGCATCGTCCCAAGCTTGCTGAGAGAAATTGTCCCGAGCCTGTTCAAGGGGCAAAGATCGAATAAGTCCGGGCTTCAACATAGGTCATACTCTCCTTCCAACATAGTCTCGGTTCAGCACCAGGGAGTAGGAGTGTCGAAGGCACGCTCGCCAGAGCTGAGAATTTGTGTTTTTGCCAGGCCAGCAAGCTGCCCAAATCAAAGGAATCCCCTAACAATGTATCATTGGAAAACCGGAGTTTAGCTAGAAACTGATAAGAATTTAATTAGAATGTGGACGCTGCTGACGAGAGGTAAGTGGCGAGGGCATTTCAAGGAGCGCCTTATTGCCCCCTGTAAACCCACAAAAAATAAAAACCCCGCCGCATCGGGCGGGGTCTGGTCACGCAATGGTTTGCGCAGTGAACGCTATCCAGCGGCTAATGTTCGAGTCCCAAGGCCTTTTCCAGCGCCACATGGGCCTCCTCGGGCTTGCCGGCGTTCAAGTCCCCCAGCGCGTGTTCAATTGCCTCTTTCAAGTCACCCTGCGCCAGGCCCAACGCAGCCTCCAGTTTCGACGCGGCATCGGTGTTCATGCCCATCTTGAGGTCTTCCAGCGCGGCTTGAGCTTCTGCTTCGCCCGGTTGCAGCGATTCCCCCAAGTTGGCACCGGACGTCGCCTCATCTCCGCTGTCCAGGGACTCGGCTTTTTCGATGACTTCCCTGGCGGCGGCTGTGTCCCCTTTCTTCAACGCGTCCAGGGCCTGGTTAATGACGTCAAGTTGTTCGCCGGAAGCAACCTGTGCCGCTTCCTCAAGGTGATGTTCGGCGTCCGCAACCTCACCCTGCTCCAACGCATGAGCGGCGTTGTGCAGGTGTTCCCCGGGACCGGGCAGATTTACCGTCTCTCCTCGCTGCCAGGCACGCAAGAGCGCCACCAGGTCACGGGTTTGTTGCGGAGAAAGCACAGTGCCCCAGGTCGGCATGCCCTGGGCCGGGCGACCCTGGGTGATGGTGTTCACGTACCACTCGTCGTCGAACTGGGCGAGTCTGGCCGGATCGTTGAGCGCAGATGCGCGGTCAGTACCCTGCCCGTTTTCGCCGTGGCAGATGAAACACGTACTTTCGAAAATGACGAGCCCTTGGGCGGGATCGCCCTTTAACGTCTCGGCGCGACGGTCGGGCGCGGTGCTCTCCCAGTTGCGGATGAAGGCGACGAGTTGGCGCACCTGTTGATCGGTAAACGGGCCGCCGTATGACTGATCCCATGCCGGCATTTCGCTGCCCGGCACACCCGAACTAACAAGGCTGAAAATCGTTTGATCAGTTGTCTCAGCCAGGAACTGCTTGTCGTTAAGTGGTGGGCCATCCACGCCTTCGCCTTGCTTGCCGTGACAAACGCTGCAGTACGCCACAAAGAGCGAGCGGCCCTCGTCGACGGCGTGCGATTTATCGCGGGCCTCGTCGGCGGCGACGCGCGCCGGTTCGCGCAAGATGTAGATTTGGAACGAGATGATAATCGCCAGCGTAAGGACAAAGCCAATGGCGACAAAGGATGTGTAGTTTTCTCTCTGGCGCATGACTCCCCCCTATACCTGGGTTGCCTGTGACGGGTCATATTTGCTGCGTGTGATGGGTTTGCCGGTGTCCACGACGACTTGCCCGTCCGTGATATCAACGGGGAAGATATCCAGCGGGCGCGGGGCCGGACCGCCGATCACCTCGCCCCTGGTATTGAAGAGCGAGCTGTGACAGGGGCAGTGAAATTGACCCTCATCTTCGCGCCATGGGACGGTGCAGCCCAGGTGGGTGCAGCGGTGCCAAAGGGCCAGCATCCTGCCATCCTCCAGGCGCGAAATGTAGAAGCGGCCCTTGGAAATATGGCTCACCGTGCCCGGCTGAAATTCGCCAACCTGCCCGGCGACCACTTTTCCCCCGAAAATGCCCGGCTCAACGCGTGGTTTGAAGAATTGGAACAACGCCACACCGGCTTGCCCAAACAGTCCCACCAGGGAAACCCCAAACGCCCAGCCCAAAAACCTACGCCGGGGCACAGGTTGCGGTTGTGATTTCAAATTGCTCGCCATGCCTCACGCTCCATTGTTGTTCGGTGTGTCATCGTTCATCGATTACAGCCCATCCCATGGGTTATACCAGAATGGCATTTGCCCCGGCGCGTACAGCTTGAAGCCCGGCCCCCGAAACAGAAATCCAGTGAGGGTGAAGACGATGGCAGAGACGAACATCATAGTGAACAAGGCCAGCATCACTTCGCGCCTGTTGGCTTTCCGTCGCCAGAGCACCAGAGCGGGCAGTGAAACAAGCAGGCCAATTATGGCGGCCGGCAGCAGTCCCTGAGCCACCCACTGCGGTACAACGTCTCGCAGCAGTTCACGCAGGCTGAAGGCATTGTCCAGCACGATGTAAGCCGGCATAACCACCAGCGTGTACAACGCCGTCAGCCCCACAATCCACCGGCCGCGCACTGACGAAAACCACACCCCGGCGCCCGCGCGCGAATGGTCAATGTACGGCAGCCCCGCCAGAAACAGGGCCAGGATCGTCGGGATGATCACTCCGGCCAGGGTCGGATGCATGTGCTCGAGCAATTCTTGCAGCCCGACGAAATACCAGGGGGCCTTGGCCGGGTCGGTGGTCACCAGTGGATTGGCAATCTCTTCCAGTGGCGCCTGCTTGAGCAGTGAGAACAGAAAGATGGCCAACGTCACCCCTAGCAGCAAGATGATTTCCCACAGAAGCACGATGGGAAATGAAAACAGGGTATCGTCGGGTCCCTTGCCCACCATGGGGCTTTCGCCCCGCACGACCTCGACCAGCGCGTAGGTTTTGCCCGTGTGTTGGGGGAAGATTTCATCGGTAACAGGCGCTTGAGTGGCCATTAGTTGTCCTCCAAGACATCGTTCGCAGCCAGGCCGCCATCCTTGCGTACGCGCCAGATATGTAATGAGATAAGGAGGGTGATAAGTAAGGGCAGGAGGGCGATATGCAGCGTGTAGAAACGGATGAGCGCATTCTGACCTACTTCCGTCCCCCCCAGCAGCATCTGGCGCACGGCCGGGCCAGCGACCGGCGCGTAACCGGCAATGTTCGTGCCGACGGTGATCGCCCAGTACGCCAGTTGATCCCACGGCAGCAGGTAGCCAGTGAAACTTGCCCCGAAGGTAAGTAGGAGTAAGACGACACCGACGATCCAGTTGAACTCGCGGGGCGGCTTGTAGGCGCCGGTGTAAAACACGCGCGCCATGTGCAAGATCGCCATCAACACCATCAGGTGTGCCGACCAGCGGTGCATGTTGCGCGTAAACTGGCCCAGCGGCACGGATAATTGAATCTCTTTCATCGCCACATAGGCACGCTCCACCGACGGCACGTAGTAGAACATCAGCAACACGCCGGTGAACACGAGCACGCCGAACAGGATGGCGGTCATGACGCCGAGGCCGAACGAGTACGACCACCGCAAGCTCTTGCGGCTGACCTTAACCGGGTGCAGGTGAAAGAAAACGTTGCTGGTCATCGCCAGCGAGCGGTCGAGCGGGTTGTCCGGCCAGCCATGCCGAAAGAACGATCGCCACGGGCGAGAGTTGAACAAGCGCTCAGGGACTGAGGACTGGGGCATGCAACTTACCCTCCGTGACCATGGCCCCGGCAAGCCGTCAGGAAGCTCAGAATCACTACCAGGGCCATGGCCGAATGAGTGGGAAATGCTTCAGGGCGCGGTAACGGCAAAGGCAATTACCATGCCAGATGCGTAGTGATCCTCGTTGTTCTCTATAATATGGCAGCCCAGTTGATACTGGCCCGGCTGGTCGATGGTCCACTCCAGCGTGGCAGACTGGCCAGGCTCAACATCTTCCACTTCCGATTCCTTGCCGTTGACCTCGAACGGCTTGTCGACATCGCCGGCGCGTTCCAGGACCGCTTCGTGCGTCTCGTTGCCCGCATTATCAAAGATAAACTTCACCGGCCCGGCCGGGATGCTAGTCTTATCCATCTCAAACTTGAATTCGCTCATTTTGATATGGACTTCAGTGGGGCCACCGGCCGCTTTGCCGCCGCCGCAAGCCGCCAGGGACAGCACGACCAGGGATAGGATCATAATAAGCAGAGCGATAGATTGTTTACGCATCATTTCCTCCTTACCTTGACTTGAGACCGAGTCACTCCCAACCCAAATGAACTCTGATTGCGTTTACCAGAAATTGAGATGGTTCATACAATGTTCCCTCCTTTTGCAGATTACTCAAACAACACCTCTTCAGCGAAACGGAATGATTCCATTCTGACGGCTTCCGTCGGGCAGCGGGCTGCGCACAGTCCACAACGGATACAGCGCGCCGGGTCGAACAGCATTGCGCTGGGCGTTGACCCCGCTACCGTGTGGCGTTCGATGATGCTGGCTACCGTTTCGTCGCCCGACACTGCTGAGACCGGTACGAGTTTCAGGCAGTCGGTTGGGCATACATCCACACAGCCATTACACAGGATGCACAGGTCGCCGTCGAAGATCGGATTGAGAGTGCAGATCAAACAGCGTCCGCCTTGTTCGCGTGCCGTATCTTCGTCAAAGCCCATCTCCACCCGGGCCACTCCGATGCGCCTCTCGACCGGCAGCGCGGGCGGTTGGCGGCGCGGCCAGCGCAGGTAGTCGCGCAGCGGGCCGACATTTGGATATTGGCGTTTGGGGATGGGCGTGAAGAAACCCTTGTGAACGAGGCGCGGCTGAACCTTTTGCAGATAGGCGTGGATGCCACGCGCCGCGCGCTGACCATCGGCGACGGCGTTGATGATCAGGCGCGGGCCGAAGGCGATGTCGCCGCCAGCAAACACACCGGGCGAGGTCGTCATCAGTGATTCCCTGTCCACCGCCAGCGTGCCGCGGGGCGTGACTTCCAGACCATCATCAGGCTGCACCCATTCCAGTTCACCGGTCTGCCCGATGGAAACGATCACGCTATCGCACTCCCAGACCTTTTCGGTGCCCGGGACCAATTGCGGGTTGAAGCGCCCATGCTCGTCGAAAGTTCTCGCAACGTGCAGCGTCTCAAGGCCGACCGCACGCCCCTCTGCGCCGAGAATGCGTTTGGGCGCGACATGGTTGTGGATTACCACGCCTTCCTCTTCCGCTTCGGCGATCTCGAAGGAATCAGCAAGCATTTCGTGCCGGGCTTCGACCACCAGGCAATGCACTTCCTGGGTCGCACCGAGGCGGCGGGCGGCCCGTGCCACGTCCAGGGCCACTTCGAGGTCGCCACCTGACTGGGCTGGGTGACCGAGGCGCGCGGCGGTGCGAGCCACGTCCATGGCCACATTGCCGCCGCCGATCACCAGCACGCGCTTACCGAGATCGAGGTTGTAGCCGCCGAGGTTCACATTGATCAGAAAATCCACTGCGCGCAGAACTGCATCTAATTGTTCGCCTTCCACGTTGAGGTTGCGGCTCCGGTAGGTGCCGATGGCTAGGAACACGGCATCGAAGTCCCGGCGCAAATCTGCGAGCGTGAAGTCGTGGCCGAGGGCCTGGTTGAGTTTGAGCCTCGGACCGAGGGCGAGGATAGCCTGGATTTCAAGATCAATCAGTTCGCGGGGTAGACGGTATTCGGGAACGCCGAGGCGCAACATACCGCCGGCAACGGGGGCTGAATCGAAGAGGGTGACTTCGTGGCCGAGTAAGGCCAGGTCATGCGCGCACGACAGTCCGGCTGGGCCTGCGCCAACGATGGCGACGTGTTTGCCGGTTTTGTCTCCGCGCCGACGGGCGGCGCTCAGCCCACTGCGACTGCTGGGTAGGGTCGAGTTGCCGAGATCAAAAGTGACAGTCGGGCCGACGTAGCCAGGCCAGGCCGGAGGCTGCCGGGATTCGCCAGTCTCGCCCAGGTACACGCCATAGCGATCGTTGACAAAGCGTTTGAGGGCGCGAATGGCAATCGGGGCATCAATCTTCCCGCGCCGGCAGGCCGCCTCACACGGTGCGCCACACACCCAGCCACAGGTGGAAGCAAAGGGGTTGCTGGCACGCGCGATGAGGTAAGCGCGCTCGAACTCACCGCGCGCAACAGCCGTGACGTAGCCGCGGGCGTCGGTGCGTACCGGGCACGCGAACTGACAGGCGACGGTTTGTTGATAGAAGGTGAAATCAGGGATAGAAACACGGTAGGGAGCTTCGGACATATTGCCTCCTAGCGTGTAGTCTATCAGAGAAAGGTGTAAATCAGGTCTAGGCAGGGTGTGAAGGAGGTGGAGATTACTCGAAGCGATACCCAAACCCGCGTTCGGTGATCAAATGCTTCGGGTCGCCCGGATCGGCCTCGATCTTCTTGCGCAGTGTCCAGATGTAGTGCTTGACGTGTTCAACTTCGCCAGCATATTCCGCTCCCCACACCTGGTTGAGCAGATGCTCGCTAGAAAGGGTCCGGTTAGGGTGGTGGGCGAGCGCTTCCAGCAAGCGGTACTCGGTAGGGGTAAGGTCAATCACGCGGCCGGCCACGGTCACGCGCCGCCGGTCGAAGTCAATAGTTAAGTCGCCGCTGGTTATGCTGTGGGACTTGGCAGGCGCGTGCGTAGTACGCGCCAACACCGCGCCTACCCGTGCTACCAGTTCGGCGAAGGAGAACGGCTTCGTCACGTAGTCATCCACGCCGAGGCGGAATCCGCGCAGCTTGTCAAGTTCTTCTCCCTTGGCCGTGAGCATAATGATCGGGACGGTAGACTTCTCGCGCAGCCGTCGGCATACTTCCCAGCCGTCCATGCCGGGCATCATCACATCCAGTACCACCAGGTCCGGCGGCGTTTGATCTGCCAGGCGCAGGCCGCCCGGGCCATCACTCGCAACCATAGGGTGATAGCCTGCTGTCTCCACCTGATCAGAGAGCAATTCGAGCAGCGTCCTATCGTCGTCAATCAGCAAGATAGTCGGGTGGCCCATCGTTATCTCTCTACTGGGAGCATGAACAAGAAGACCGCGCCGCCATCCGGATGATTCTCAGCCCAAATGCGCCCACCTTGCGCCTCCACCAATCGGCGACAGACGTATAAACCCAGGCCATAGCCGTAAGCCGCCTGCGAGTCGCTGCTGTCGGTGCGGTAAAACTTCTCAAAAACACGCTCAAGGTCGTCCGCCGGAAGTCCTGGGCCGGAATCGCGGACCGACAGGGTGACCTGGGTTTGATCGGCGCCGACATCGATGATCACCTCTTTTCCCAGAGGTGAGTATTTGTCGGCGTTATCAAGCAGATTTGCTAACACTTCAGCCACTCGATCGCGATCGGCGAAGACCAGCGGCAGTCCGGGTTTCGTCGGCATGCGGAATGGCCTTTCGGCTGTGCGCGCCCGGGTCTGCTCCACTACCTGCTGCACGATCGGCAACAGCGAGATAGGCTCGGGATTGAGCACCAGTTCTCCGGTCTCGAGCCGAGCTGCGTTCAGCACATCCTGCACGAGACGATCGAGACGTTCGGTTTGTTGATCGAGAATGAGAAACATGCGCGAGCAAGTTGGGTTGACGGCGCTGCAACGGGTCTGCATGTGTTCGACAGCCCCGCGCATGTTGGTGAGCGGCGCGCGGATCTGGTGGGAGACGACTGAGACAAACTCAGAACGCATCTTGTCGAGGTCCTGGAGATCTGCGTTTGCCCGGGCAAGTTCTTCGACTTTTTCGGCCAGTTCGCGAGTCCGCTCGGCCACTTGCTCATTCAGGCTGGCATTGATTCGACGGATTTCTTCCTCGCGGCGCTTGCGCTCCGTGATATCCCGCAGGATGACTGACATGCCGAGGGCGTGCCCGGCCTCATCAGTGAGGTGGGTTGCTGTCAATTCAACGGCAATTTCACGGCCGTTGGCATCGCGGCAGGTTGTCTCGTGCCCGCGAATAAAGCCGGTTTGCGGGACAGTCTCAGCCAGCCACTGAAACTCGACCCTGGCTCTCTCGCCACCCCCGAACAGCTTGGAGAAGGGTTGGCCACGCATCTCATCGGCCGGATACCCAAAGAGAAGCTCAGCACCGAGGTTCCAGGATTCAATGTGACCGGTAGGACCGAGACTGAGAATGGCATCCGCTGAAGCTGCTGTAATTGACGCCAATCGCTGTTCGAACGAGCGAGCCTGCTTCTCGACACGCTCCTTTTCGTCGAACCAACGGCCTATCAGGGTCAAGATCCAAAAAGCCAGGAGAGGACCAGCGGTACTGTAGAAGACGATCTCTACCCCGAAGTGAGCTAGATCCCCATAGTTGTCCAGCACCCAACGTGCCAGGCCAAGCTGGTACAGGGCAGCCAACATGGCTAAGGTAGCCGGGAACGCCCAGCGTAGAACGGCAACTCGCCGTCTCAGGGTATGGCTGCTTGGATTCATAGCTTCCACCCCTTCCGTCACTCAGTCACCCACACTCGAATCAACTTCCGCCTATAACCTTCGTAGACATATATTAGGCGAATTTCTAATTGAGGGCGAATCTGTCATCCTGAGCGAAGCGCACAGGCCTTGGCCGGCGTGAATGTGTTGATATTTAGCCACTGGTATCAGTGATATCGTCCCCATCTGCCGTTTTGACGAATCGCAGACACCTTGGCTGGTCCACTAAGCAGCTTTCTTGTGCTATGCAACTATCGGCTGGAAATATGTTAACAATGTTGCTGGGATATATAAAGCGTGATAAGATTATTCTATTAGAACACAAGCGCATCCCCATCTCCGCGCCGCCGATCAAGCGAATTGAAACCGAAGAAGCAAAAAGTGACGAAGGGAGGTTCATTTCCTAACCATGGCCGTACAACCCCTGTCTCAATCCGAACAGCCTGTGGTGCCAGAAGAACTCAAACGAAATGTCTTCATCGCCGGTGTGGACAGCCTTTACAATTGGGGCCGGATGTATTCTATCTGGCCGATAGCATTTGGCCTGGCGTGCTGCGCCATCGAGTTTTTCGCCTCCGGCACGGCCCGCTACGACCTGGCCCGCTTCGGCGCCGAGTTAGCGCGGGCTTCCCCACGCCAGGCCGACCTGATGGTCGTGTCGGGCACGGTCACCAAGAAGATGGCCCCTTCGATTGTGCGGCTGTATAACCAGATGGCGGAACCGAAATATGTGATCGCCATGGGCGCCTGCGCCACGGCGGGGGGCCCCTTCAAAGAGGGCTACAACGTGGTCTCGGGCATTGACAAGTACCTGCCGGTGGATGTTTACGTGCCTGGCTGTCCGCCCACGCCACAGGCGTTCTTGCAGGGGCTGATCAAACTCCAGGAGAAGATCAAGGGACAATCCATCACCCAGGTGTCCTGGTATCGCAAAGACCAGCGCAACGAGGCCATCCCGGTGCCGGTCCTGGGGCCCGACATCTTTGACCCGCGCCAGGTTGCGACCATCAAGGAAGAGTTGGCCAAACGACGCGCGGAAGCAGCCCAGGAAGCGGCGGGTGAGGAGCCGGAGGCTGAGGCAGCCGAGGCCAAACCGAAGAAGGCCATCAGCAAGACGCTAAAGCTCCCCACCTGGGACATCACCCCTACCGAGGAAACCCAGGTCCTGGCGGATCGTATCCAGCGGGCGCTGGGCGAAGGGACTGTCACCCCGGAAAAGGATACGCTGGTGGTGGACCCGGCACGCCTGATCCAGGTCGGGGAGTATTTGCGTGATGCCGAGGACCTGGCCTACGATCTGCTCTCGAACGTGACAGGCGTAGACTACCTGGGGCGCGCGCCCCGCTTCGAGGTGGTCTATCACCTCTATTCCACCAGCCGGGGTGGGGGACCGCTGGTGCTCAAGGTCCGGGCGATGGAAGAGGAGCCGGTGATCCCGTCCCTGACCTCAGTTTGGCCCAGCGCCGATCTACAAGAGCGCGAGATTTGGGACCTGTACGGCATCCGCTTCCCCGGGCACCCCAACCTGAAACGCATCCTCTTGTGGGAAGGTTTTCACGGTCACCCGATGCGCAAAGACTACGAGGAAGCGTACTACGAAGAACCCACCAAGCCTTTCAACAGCCGCTGGCCGAGCGGGCATCACGAGCTGGCCGAGTCCAAGAACCCCTTCTTCAAGAACGTGGTCTATCCCGCGGAGTACCCGGAGGGTGAGGATTGGGATCCCGACGAATGGGTCTCGCCAGGAGAAGCATTGGCTACCGTGGGTGCCAGGGACCTACCACGGACCGGCCTGCGCACTCAGAAGATCGTCGTCAACATAGGTCCCCAGCATCCCAGCACGCACGGCGTCTTCCGCATGGTGGTCGCCCTGGACGGCGAGACGGTGGTCGACCTGGAGCCGGTGCTGGGTTACCTGCACCGCAATCACGAGAAGATCGGCGAGCGCAACGGCTGGCTGATGAATATGCCCTACACGGACCGCCTGGACTACTTCAACTCGATGGGCAATAACTTCGCTTACGCGCTGGCGGTCGAGAAGTTGATGGGGGATGGGATGGTGCCGGAACGCGCCCAATACCTGCGGGTGATCATGGCGGAATTCAACCGGGTGCTCAGCCATGTCATGCTGGTGGGGTTCTTGCTCAACGAAATGGGGGTATCGGCCTTTACGCCCATGTTCTACGCCTTCAAGGAACGCGAGCTGATCCTGGATTTGTTTGAAGAAGCCAGTGGCTCGCGTATGATGTGCAATTACATGCGCTTTGGCGGTGTGGCGCACGACGTGAGCGAGGACTGGCTGAACCGCGCCCGCTACCTGGCACACGACCGGCTGCCGCGCAAGCTGGATGAGTTGGAACAACTGCTCAGCGACAACGAGATTCTGGTGGCCCGGACCAAGGGGGTGGGCGTCATCCCGCCCGAAGTGGCTATCGCTCATGGTGTCACCGGCCCCATGCTGCGGGCGGTGGGCGTGCCCTACGACATCCGCCGCGCCGAACCGTATAGCATCTACGACCGCTTTGACTTCA
>JAHELX010000531.1 GCA_024643945.1 Anaerolineales bacterium | reverse complement strand
AAAAAGGCCGTTTGCACCAACAGCGTTTCTTCTTTTGCCTGGGGTTGTGCCTCGAATTGAAGCCATGCATCGCCGGGTACTTTCATTTCAGCCCGCAATCGGAGCAATCGGTCCGGTTCCACCACTTCCACCCGCCAGAAATCCAGCGCGTCACCCGCGCGCACCTCGTATGGGTGACGGCGCCCGCCACGGAAACCGACACCCCCTAGCATACGATCCACGATTCCGCGCAAACGCCAGGCCCAGTTGGCGTAGAGCCACCCCTGTTCGCCACCCAAAGCGCTGAAAGCTCGGTAGACGGCGGCCGCAGGCGCCTGGACAATCTGTCGTCGCCTCTCGACAATCATACCATCCTGGATGGTGAGGACGACGGGCGGGATGTCTCCTCGACTGGTGACCAGGGCATCGCTCCAGGCGGTCTCCACCTGACCGGCGTCCAGGTGAGCCAGGGCCAGTTGCACGGCAGTCTGATAGTCCATGGGCTGGATGTGGGGGAAGAGGCGGCGGGCTGCGTCATCCCGCACAACCACTTCATTGCGCAACCCCTCGATCAAGGGACGGGCAATCTCGGCAGGAATAGGCGTCATCCAATGCACCCAGTAGGAGGAGAGGCGCGGCGTCAGCACCGGCACCGACAACAAAAAACGATGCAAGCCCCGCACCTTAGCATATCCCAGCATCATATCGCCGTATGTCAACACGTCGGCCCCACCGATCTCAATGATCTGACCAACGCTCTCCGGCGTCTCCAGGGTTGCGACCAAATACTCCAGCACGTCTTGGATGCCAATAGGCTGTACTCGCGTAAAAACCCAGCGGGGGCAAATCATCACCGGTATGCGCTCGGTCAAATAGCGAATCATCTCGAAAGAGACGCTACCGGAACCGACGATAATGGCGGCACGGAACCTGGTAACTGGCACGCCGGCCTCGCGCAGGGCCTCGCCGGTTTGTTGGCGCGAACGCAGATGTTGGGACAGATCAGCTTGGGGATCCCCCAGACCACCCAGGTAAATGATACGCCCGACGCCAGCGTCCTTTGCAGCCTTGCCGAAATTTCGAGCGGCAGCCAAGTCTCGGCGATGGAAATCGGCACTGCCGCTCATACTGTGAATTAGATAGTAGGCAGCCGTGACATCGGCCATAGCTGCCGGCAGGGTTTCAGGCTTCAACACATCGCCCTGAACAATCTCCACCTGCTCCAGCCACGGACGGCCCTCCAGGCGGGCGGGGTCTCGCACCAGGCAACGCACCCGGTAACCAGCCTCCAGGAGGCGGGGCACCAAGCGCCCGCCTACGTAGCCAGTAGCACCAGTAATTAAAACCAAGGGGGAATTGAAATCGGCCATGAAACTCTAAGACTCCCTCGCTTTTGGCATGTATGCGTGACAAAAGGTCAAAAAGCGCGCCCTGGCGGCTGGGCTGCGGGTGTAGAAACGACAGAACACCTGGCCTGACTGATTGACCAGGTTGAAACTGTGGGTTGGACCCCGCTTGCCGGTTCTAACCAGGGCCAGAATTTGGCGCGTGGCTGCCACACGAATGTGCAGATTGATGCCCTCGTCAATCCAATTGAGCCAGTCGCCATGCACATACCCAGTGTCACCTGGTACTTCGACTTCGACTATGGCATCTCCGTTACGCACCAGGACCAAAACCGGCCCCCAGGCGCGGATTTCAGTCAAGAGCTGGGGCAGGTCGGCGCCAGGGATTTCCCAAACAGCGTCGGACAGGGCGCTCAGCGCCTCGCCCTCGGTGCAGCCAAGGGCAGCGGCTATGTCTATCGCCCGCGCCTCCGGATTTTCAGCCACGTAAGCCTGAACGGCGCTGCGCCAATCAGCCCCATCACGCCGCCATAGACGTGCCAGGTTGCCCTCGTTCTGGGAAACTTTCATCATATGCCTCCTTGCTATCTATCAACCCGTGACATATTTATCGTCCTAACCGTTAGTTCATGTGGGCAGTAGCAAAGGCACGAATTTCCTGCTGATTATCAATCAACCGCCCTATTCTGCCGTCTCGCATCTGGATGATCTTGTCTACAAATTGGCACATACGCAAGTCGTGCGTCACCATAATGCCAGCCAACTTCTGCGCGTGAATCAGGTCGGCAAAGGTCTCAACCACCTGAAAGGCCCGCTCTGTATCGAGGCTGGCGGTAGGTTCGTCCGCCAAGACGATATTGGGGTTATGGACCAGAGCCCGGGCGATGGCAACCCGTTGCTGCTGTCCGCCCGAAAGCTGCGACGGCAAACTCCTTAGGCGGTCGCCCAGGCCCAATCGCACCAAAATTTCTCGGGCACGCTCTTTGCCGGCTTTGTTAAATTGATGGTTCAACTTCAACATCAAGTCGACATTCTCCTGGACGGTTAAATACGGCACCAGATTATTGGCTTGAAATGTAAAACCTATCTTCTCACGGCGGAATCGAGTTCGTTCCGCCTCGCTCATTTGAGCCAGTTCGTAACCGCCAATCATAATGCTGCCCTGAGTGGGGGTCAGCAAACCCGCCAGCATGGCCAGCATGGTGGTTTTGCCCGAGCCGCTGGGCCCGACCAGCCCCACAAACTCGCCGGGACAAATACTGACCGAAACGTCGTCAACGGCTGTGATGATATTGCTGCCGACTTGATAAGTCTTGGTAACTGAGTTCGCTTCAAGCACAGGTGTCATTCTCAACTCCTTACGCCGCCAAACCTAACGCGGTGAGCGGTTCAACTCTCAACAACACGATAAGGGATACCAGTCCACCGGCGGGGCTGATAAGCAGGAGAGAGGCAATAGCAACCCCTGCAGACTGGGCAGAAAAGATAATCGGCACCGCGGGCGGAAACCCCAGCGATAGGGCCAGAGTCCCCATACCGCCAATGGCCACGCCCAACAGCGTAATGGCTATGATCTGAATCAGGAAGGCCAGTGCAATCGTCCTACTGGGAGCCCCGATGGCCTTCAACATACCGATTTGGGCCACCTTCTGCAGAGTCTGGATTTGAAAAAAGCCGCCCACGACCAGCACACTGATCAATAAGGTGAAAATTCGGATGGTGTTTAAGGTGCTTTGTTGGGCACTGTAACCCGGCGTGGCTTCGTAAGCCGTTTTGCGGTCCACCGCCTGGATTTTACCCACCTGGCTTTCCAAGCGTCGGGCCATCTGATTGAGATCTTCCGGATTGTCGAGTTGGACAGCAGCGACGTTGAAGATTAAATCGGATTGCTTATTGTCATCAACCACGGGCTGAGGTTTAATCTCGTCCCAGGTGAGATAAGGCACGAAAATCGAGGGTCGGATAAAGTATTGGCGGCCATCACTGATACCAACCACCTCCAGCGTGTAGAATTCTTCATCCGCCCCCTGGATCGATTTGATGGTAAGTCTATCGCCCAACCCCAGTCCTGTGCGCAGGGCGACATTTCTGTCAATGATAGCCTCTTTACCACGACTGCCTTTGAGGCCACGACCTGCAAAGGCCGGCGGTTCGCCCGGCTTACCTGCTTCAACCCCGATAAGAGAGACATCAAGAGGTACCTGCCCCCCCTCAAAAACGATAGAGACACTGCTAAAGCCAATCAGTCCCACATCCTTAACCCCTTCGACGCGCTCAATGTCGTTGAGTTTTGACCAGCCAATTTGACTGGCAGATATGGAAAGATCGACGTTCTCCTGATACAAAACGAGATCCGCATTGAGTTTTTGCAGATACTCTATGTTGCCAGCTCCCAGGCCTTCGGCTAAACCTGCGATAAACAACACCAGCGTTGTTATCAGCGCAATCACTAAACTCACCAAAAAGAAACGGCCCTTGTTGCGCCAGATTTCTTTCAAAGCCAGGTATGGCGGAAGAGGGCTACCCAACCCTGTGACCTCCAGGTCTAAAGTCAAGGTTCGTGGTGCCAATCTATCAGGTGCCAGCTTATCAATATACATTATCGACTACCCCATTACTGTTTTTGGAAAGTTAAACCATCTTCCAATCTTCCAAACTTCCACTACTTGACTGAATTTGAGCGTCAGAGACCGCTGTCCGTGACTACTTTCCCAGAAACTGCGCCAGGGTCTGGCCTGCGCGAAACTGCCGCATATAGGGTGCTGCGTTCTCCGCCGTGAACGGACGCGGATCAGGGACAAATTGCTGAATGGCATTTGCCCTCGTTACGTTGCTCACGGCCAGCAACTCGAGCAGGCTACGCGTGACTGGCGGCGCTGGCAACAGTGTTTCCATCAGGGTGACCACGATCCGCAGAATCGGCATCGGGAAGTGTACCATCAACCGTTGCGCTCCGACCGCCTTCAGGGTGCGCCGTTCGATCTCTTCCAGCGTCAATACTTCTGGACCCCCAACCTCGTATTCTTTCTGGATCGTGCCGGGTTCGTCCAGCGCCCTGGCGATGCACGTCACCAAATCTTCGACCCACACCGGCTGAAACTTGGCCTCTTCACCCCCTACGATGGGGAAAATGATCGGGCTGAAGGGTACCAGACGGGCGAAGGTGTTGGCGAACTCATCCTCCGGTCCCCAAATCACGGAGGGACGGAACGCCGTCCAATCCAGGTCTGACGCCGCAACATACTCTTGCGCCTTGCCCTTTGACGCCAGAAAGCGATACGGCAATGACGAATCCGCGCCGAGTTGGGATATGTTGATAAGCCTTTGTACGCCAGCAGCTCTGGCCGCCTCGACG
>JAHELX010000530.1 GCA_024643945.1 Anaerolineales bacterium | reverse complement strand
TCGAAGCGAATGCCGCTCCAGTCACCTCGATCGGGTGTCAATAGATTGCCTGAGGTGAATGTGATAGGTTGCGCAGGAGTGCCGATGGCTTCCAACTGGCCCCCGTCGCGCATCTGCAACTGAGCACCTGCTTGAAAGCGTACCTCCACCCCCGGCTCGATAGTCAATTTAGCTCCATTGCGCACGGCTACCGTGTCAGTAGACACGAGGTATGGACTTCTAGCCTGCGTCCAGGTAGTGTCGACAGTGATATCCGAGGAAACCGGAGTATCAGCCAGTGGTGCTGCTATTGCCTGCGGGGCTAATCTCCCAAAAAGAATCAACAAGCCGCAAACCATTGCGAAGCTCACCGTTGCAATGGCTGCGGCTCTCAACAACCGGACGTCAATCAAACGGGCATCCATCTTCTCACCTCCCCGGCCACATCGCTGGTGAATGAAGCCAGTAAGACACCGATCTGGTAATGTTTGTTAAGGTACAACATCCCTATGTTAATTTTACCACAAATTGTAAGGCAAAAGCAATAGGAGTTTCATCTCAAATAAATGTGAAAAAAATTAGAATCTGCACATTTACTGAGTCCATCCTTCCTTTTTGACGACTCCCGCAACCCTGGGTACAATATGCTGGTAATCTTGTGAGTGTTGAGCCGGGTAACCGAAGGGTGGTAAGGAAGATGCCCCTATACGAGTATCATTGTGCTGATTGCCATACTAAGTTCGAAGCCTTGCGGCCGATGAGCAAGGCCGATGATCCCATTCAATGTAAGCAGTGCGAGAGTATGCACACCTCGCGCGCGATTTCGCTCTTTGCTGCTTTCAGCAAAGGAGAAAGTGGTTCGTCCCAGGCCATCTCCGGGGGTGGGGGCGGCTGTGGGGGCTGCACGGGCGGGTCGTGTGGCACATGCGGCATTCACTGAAGGGGCAGGCTTTCAATCATAATGCCAGGCAACAGTTGCTGGCTATCTTTCCAGCATACCTACTGAGAACAAACAACCGACTCTCAAGAAGAGTCGGTTGTGTTTTTGCATACTGCAAGGTGTAAGCGAGCTATTCTTATTCTTTGCCGATGCGTAAAAGAGCACTAGCTATGTGATCTTGCATCAGGAACATGGTCACTTTCGACGGCGGGTCCGCACGGGTACAGGGACCATCGCTCGTCGGCGGGTTGCCTGCAAGATAACGCCACTCACTATCATCACCAATCCGGCTGCTACCAACGCTAGCATATATGCCTCCATCGTCTAATACTCACCCAAGCAGGAACGTCCCCAAACCTTAGCTCGTCTTCAGTCTACCACTTACCGCTGGGGGTGTAAATAGCCTTTTTCTCCCAACATTCCGCTCCCCTTTGCGACTTATGAAACTGGTCAGTCGTATTCGCGGATGAATGCCTCTGCCTTTTCTACCAGGTCACGGTTGCCGATGAAGAGCGGGGTTCGCTCATGCAGGCCTGTCGGTTGGATATCGAGTATAGGTTGATGCCCGTCGGAGGCGTAGCCGCCGGCCTGCTCGGCCAGAAAGGCGAGCGGGATTGCTTCGTAGAGTAGCCGCAACTTGCCACGGGGTTTGCTGGGATCCCTGTTATCGGCGGAGTAATAGAACACACCACCCGCCAGCAGGTTGCGGTGAAAGTCAGCCACCAGCGAACCGATATAGCGCAATGACAACGACTCTCGCGAACCCTCGCGGCCCTGGAGCCATTCCGTGTAACGCCGAATGCCCTCCGTCCAATACCTCTGATAGCCCTGGTTCACACTATAGTATTTAGGCTCGTGCGGGATGCGGATATTGGGATGGGAAAGCAGAAACTCGCCCACGCTAGGATCAAGGGTGAAGCCGTGTACCCCCTGACCGGTAGAATAGACCAGCATTGTGCTTGAACCATAGACGATATAACCGGCAGCGACCAAATCTCGTCCTGTTTGCAGACAATCCTCAAGGGTGCCCGGACCATCCTGCGTTTTGCGATGGAAGATAGAGAAAATAGTCCCAATGCTGACGTTGAAATCTATGTTGGAGGAACCATCAAGAGGATCAAAAACGAGCACGTACTTGCCCGCAGGGAAGCGGTCGGAGATAGGAATGATGTCAGGATTCTCTTCGGAGGCCATGACCGCCAGCCGCCCGGTGTGATCGTTGAGACGATAGATGGTGCGATTGGCGAATTTGTCTAATTTTTGCACATCCTCGCCCTGGACGTTCTCTTCTCCCGTGCTGCCCAAAATCTCGGCCAGTCCCGCCCGCGTGATCCGGCTGGTGATGATTTTGCCGGATAGGGCCAAATCATACAAGAGGTTGGTCAATACACCCGTGGCTTCCGGATGGATTAACTGCTGCTCCAGAATATAACGCTCGATGGTTATGATTTGACCGGGAACAACGCTGTTCATGGTCATCTTTGCTTCCTCCTCTATTGGGTGATTCTTCCAAAAGTGTTGAGATCTAGAACGTAGGACAACTATTCTTTGGCGATAGTATAGCCGTGGCGCGAAATAGTGAGGATAAATCTGGGGTTGCGGCTGTCGGGTTCGATCTTGTGGCGCAGGTTTCTGATGTGCATACGCACCAGGTCGGGACTGCCGGTATCACTCGGATAGTCCCACACCTCATTCAACAGGCGCTCACTGCTAAAGACGTCGTCGGGATGGGTCATCAGGTGATAAAGCAGACCAAATTCAATTGGGGTCAGCAACACCTTCCTGTCGCCGGTGTCTACCTCGAAAGCTTGACAGTCAAGGGTTAGCGCCCCGATTTTGATTTGCGATGGCTTTGCTACGGGTGGCTCAACTTTTGCCCGACGCAATATAGCTTTTACCCGCAACGTCAGTTCGCGGATGTCGAAAGGCTTGGTGAGATAATCATCGGCGCCTGCCTCAAAGCCTTCGACCTTATCTTCAACCCGGCCCAGGCCGGTCAGGAAGAGGATGGGGATCGACTTGAGCAACGGATCATGCCGTAACTCCCGACACACTTCGAGCCCATTCATGCCAGGCATCACAATGTCGAGAACGATCAAGTCGGGATTGATCTGCCTGGCCATTTTGAGGGCTTCGACGCCATTGTGGGTAACGCACGCTTGATGGTCACGACGCAGAGTATGCTCAATGGCTTGAGCGACGGCTTCTTCGTCGTCGACCACTAAAATTTTGGCCATAAACCAAATTCCTTGATGAAAACCGTGTTAAGGAAAGAGATGAGCTCTACGCTGGGTGACTATAAGCCCAACCGGGGAAGGGAATTGTCTTGAGCTAAGAGGGCCGGTTACAATCTAATTGTAGCATACCCCAGGATGACTGGCAAATGAAGCTTTGGTCCTATTCACAAATCATGGTTGACATTCTTGATGTTTTGGGATAATATTAGAACAAATTTGCGACTGGGGCCCATCGTTTCGAAAGGAGACATCCTATGTATCATAAGATCACTATCGTCGGCAATCTGGGGAATGATCCCGAGATGCGCTACACCCCGGATGGCACACCGGTCACTAACTTCTCGGTGGCAACCAACCGCCGCTGGAACAACCCCGATGGTAGCCAGGGTGAAGAAACCGTTTGGTTCCGCGTCACCGCCTGGCGCAAATTGGCCGAAACCTGCAATCAATATCTGTCAAAAGGGCGGCAAGTGTTCGTCGAGGGTCGGTTGACCCCTGATCGGGATACCGGCGCACCTCGGGTCTGGACGCGCAGCGATGGGACGCCAGGCTCGTCATACGAGGTAACCGCCAGTACCGTGAGGTTCCTTGGTGGACGCGGTGAAGGAGTCGATACATCCGTCTCCTACCAGGAACCACCGCCCCCAGATATGGGCGAGGACGAGATTCCTTTCTAGCGTAAGATTGCCTCTTATTACAAAGAGGCAAATTCTAAGTTTCATTTCGTGAGAAAGCAGGCGGGATTTCTCTGGTTTGCGGCAGCGGGTCAGGGAAACCCCGCCTACTCCTTTGAAACACATCCAAGTGCTAATACTCCGCCCTTTGCCCCACCTAGTCCGATAGTCCCAATTAGTCCCTACCGGGAAGGGATACCTATTGAAATCCCCCGCCGGCTGTGCTACAATCAACAGATAGGTACATTAAAAATCGAGCCGGGCTAGGAGGATGCTGTGGCTGGCGTGCGGAATCCCAGAACCTTGCGTGACAGATTTGAGCTGAAACAGAAAGAGCTAAACCTGGTTTTGGCCATTGACCGCATCCGCGATACGGCACCAGATCCGCCTGCTATGCTGACAGCCATCGTCAATGCGCTGGCCGACCAATTGCAGGCCAATCTTTGTCTGCTGTATCTGGTGGGCCGGGAGACGGGGGAGCTGGAGCTGAAAGCAGCCAGCGACCGGGGACAGCGCATCGATCGACTGGACCCTGGGACTGCACGGGATCTGGCCCAGCGGGCCGTCGAAGCCGACGGGATTGTCATTGGGCAGGGGGATGAGCTCCTGTCCGCACTGGGCCTGGGGCACCCATCGGGCACTTCGCACCCATCGGGCACTTCGCACCCATCGGGCACTTCGCACCCATCGGGCACTTCGCACCCATCGGGCACTTCGCACCCATCGGGCACTTCGCACCCGTCGGGCACTTCGCACCCATCGGGCACTTCGCACCCATCGGGCACTTCGCAACTGGCGGGAGTCTCCATTGCGCTGACCAAAATTCCACTCCCGGGAAGAAACCTGCAGACAGGTGCGCTGTT
>JAHELX010000529.1 GCA_024643945.1 Anaerolineales bacterium | reverse complement strand
CATTATGCGCAGCGTCAACCTGCGGTTACGGCTCAGTCAGGACAACGGCGTCTATGGTGTGGGCGCGTTGCGGTCGCTGTGGTGTGGTTCTGGAGGACACGGCTGGCTACTGGAAGGACATGCCGGAGAAGATCGAAGCGGCGGTTTATGATGGGCTCTCCCCTGAGGATATGGAGCGCATCGAAGCGGAACCGCCGGACATCTTCCCCAGCCCGGTGGAGGCGATCCGGTGGGGTATGGATCAAGTGGTCAATGGTCGGCCAGTATTCAAGGACGAAGCCCACGCTCAAAACGCCTACGACAAAGTGAAACGGGAAAGGCAACCCCAAAGTGCGCGTGACATGCGGGATGCGTGGGTGGAGGAGGTGATGCGGAGGAAGGAAGAGCCAGTTGAGTTGGAGGCTGCCTGATAGAGACATGGCCGTGTAGCCGGTCGTCTTCGAGCCGGTGGGAGATGGTCGGCACGTCAAGTTCGTCTATGAGGAAGAGATTCCCCACAACGTGATCATCGAGTACTTCCAGCCCGGCAACCCGGTGCGCAAGGTCCTGGACATCCACGGGCGCATCCGCAAGCGCATGTTGGAAGTCAGGAAGACCATGCCGGATGGCTGGGTGCCCTTCGACCTGCCCGTTATGTAGTAAGAAGGGGCGGGAGTGATCCCGCCCTTCTTCTATCATCAAGCAAATCAAGCAGTATAACGCTTGAGTTTAGCCGCTTGCGAGCTGGCAAGATTAGCCACACTTACCAGAGCCTCTGCCAGCAAAATTTGGTAAACAGTTCCAACTATCCCTCTTGCAAGCGGTACTGCGTCGTCTGGCTGAGGGCGGTGGTGAAGCGCCTTCATGATGGTTTCATCCCCTCAACAGTATCAAAAAGGTGGTGTCAGCAACACCGTACTGCGAGCAGGCAAATCCAGCACGCCCCTCTCGCCGTAATCCAGGTCAAACAGCTTGATGTCGCCATTCATATTTTCGTCCACGTCGGCGTAAAACAATTGTGACGGATTCAGCCAGATGGGTTCGCGGCCCGTCGGTACGTGTAACCGGGCCATCGTGCCGTCGGCCGGCAAGACCCATAGGCCCGATTCGTCTTCATTGTTGGCCCAAATTTCAATCGCCAGCCATTTCCCATCAATACTCCATACCGGCGAGGGTGGCAAAGCGCCAAACTGGGCCGGCTGCCAGGTGAACACGGTCATCGCCGTCCGCCGGACCAGGTCAAAGACGACCAGGCGAGAACCAGCTTCCGTGCCGCACAACCAGGCCAGTTGCCTACCGTCCGGCGACCAGGCGGGATTATAGAGGTTGCACGGCCGTTCCCCCTCCAGGCCATCAAAAAGGGCCGGATCCAGGGGCTGTGAGCCGATGTCCGGATGGTAGATTCGGCTGTTGATTACGTCGGCATAAAAAGCTGAGACGTCGTAGGCAATGGACTGCCCATCGGGGGCCAGCGCCGGGCGGCCCAGAGAAAGGTATGCCTCGTCAATCACGTGGAGTTCGCCGCTGTCTATGTCCAGCGTGGCCACGTGCCCGGTGGAGAGGCCTTCGCTTTCCGCGGCCGACAGAAAGACGCCCAGCAGCAGTGTATGGGCATCGCCCCACAAGTACAGCCAGGAAAGGTCAGTGCCCTCAGCCAGTTGCCTTTCGCTTCCATCGGTCAGGTCAACCAGCCAGAGGCGGCGATCGTCGTCCATGTAAACGGCGTGGGCGGCATCGGGCGCGGGCAACATGTTGTAGCGTTGTGCGGCTACCTGCTGGGGGCGGCCGTCCGTCTCAACACGGTACAGGCGATACAGACCATTGTCACTGTCATAGACTTGGTATACACCGATCGGCGCTATCAGCATACGCTCGTCAGGGAACACGGCCGTTTCTGCTCCCCTTAGTTCCACATCTGGCTCTACCCGCAAAGAGGCCACAACCGCGTCCAGCCGGGTGAAGTCGGGGGTGAAGTCGAGCAGGGTCAGGTCGTTTAGCGCCGCTTTCGTCTCCGCCACATAGGTCGAATAACTGACACTAAAGGCCTCCCAATCGTCTACCTGGACTGTGTCTGGCAGAACGGCCGTCTTCACCGGGAAAAAGGCAGCGACATAATATTGCCCATCGTTCGTCAATCCCTGGAATGTATAAATCAAGTGCTGGTTGGTCACGGGGGACGCGTCCTGGGAAAATGCGGTCACGTAGCGCACGCCCGCGCCGTTGGTGAATGCCAGGTAGGCCAGCTGGCTGTGGAAAACCTGGGCAGCATTGTGCAGCGGCAGGTAAGGCATTGTGCCGCCGGGGGTAGACGGCTGTGCCGCTAACATAGCCTGCAGCTGTTCAATCTGTGTCCTGGCCAGGGGATGCATGGCTGAATAGGCGGTCGCCGGGTAAACCACAATTTGCGGCATCGTCTCCAGGTTGAGCTGCTGCCGCTGGAGTAAAGGCTCGGCATCCGCGTAGCTGTTGAGAAAGGTGAAGGAGAGATGTTGGGGCAGCAGTAAATAATTCATGCCGTTATCCTCGGTAAAGGCATCCACTATCTGGGGCTGAATGCCGGCGGCTAAGTAGGGATCGTACTGGAAGCTGACGCCGTATTCGTCGATGCCAGCGATGCTGCCGCTGCCTGCTTCAGGGCGACAGGGTTGGGAACCATCAGCAAAGGGTTGGCCGAGGATGCTGTTGAGAAGGGAGATAACGGCCGTATCCAATCCCGAATAACTCACCAGCAAATTATCCAGTGCCCACCAGCGCGATAAACCTTCATCATCCCAAGTAGTTGTCACCGTGGTGTCGCCTTCAGTGACGGTGTACTCATCGCCTCTAGGCGAGATGTTGCTGCTGACGGCCTCGCGGGCGGCCGTGTCGCTGAATTCGTAGACGTTGACGTTGGTATCGTTGACACTGAGATGCCAGAGGCCGATGCCTTCAACGGGGAAGAGGCCTTGTTCGGTACGGCCGTTATTGACAACGGTTGCGCCAGCAGCGGTGAGGGACGTGATAAGTGGGTCTATGGGGGATTGATCGGCCGTTTGGGTAGGTAGAGGTAGAGTGGTTGGGGAAATGGCCGTTGCCGCGTCATCGGCGAAGATGCACACGCCATACTGCCGGCCGTCGTCCTCGGTGCGGACTTCCAGTCGGCCTCCCCGCTCTTCACAATAGACAGAAGCCGGATTGGGCATTCCTGGCTCGGTAGTAGGTTGCGCCGGAGTCGGTGAAGCGGTGCAGCCGACGAGCCACAACATAGCAACAAACCACAAGATGCTAGCAGTTTTGGTTCTCATGAGGGTAACTCCTTAACCCGTTATGGTTTTCTGTGCACTACGGTTAAAGACGTAGCTTACACCAGTTCTGTTCCCTTCTACACAAGCTATTTCATCAACTGATTTGTACCAAATACAGAAAAGAGCGGGGATCAACTCCCTGCCCCCCCTCACGCCCCTTCGTGCAGCATCCTGGCTTGCAGGTGCTTGACCAGCAGCTTGGACAACTACATAAGCTCCGCGCTGGTTAGTTGGTCCACGTCGACGGTGACCAGCACGTGCAGGAATTGCTGGCCTTTGGTCTGTCGGTCGGCATACTGCCAGGAAACAAGAGGCGAGCAAAATCCAAGGCTTTTGTGCCGGACTGGACGCGATGAACGTGAAGGGCGACGCCGAGGCGGTAAGGCGCTACTGTCGGGAGTGTGGGCTGCTCAGGGCTAGATAGACGCCTGAAACTTGTTGAAAGTCGGCGGCAACTATGATACACTGGTGAATATCAAACAGGTTGCCCTTTTGCCCCTGCGGGCTCAATGGCGTGCCTCAATTACATTAAACACATAACAGGATACTGGCATGACCAGCCGCGAGCGATTTCAGCAAACGATGCGCTATGGCAGGCCCGACCGCGTGCCCTATTTTGAGGAAGGCATACGCGGCGAGGTGCTTGAGGTGTGGCGCAGACAGGGCATGCCGCCCGATATAGACCTCTCCCACATGTTCCTCTTCGACCGCTTGGAGGAGCTGGAGACGGATTTGGAGCCACGCCCGACTTTCCGCAGGTGGCCCACCGCCCGCTCCGAGTTGGATGTCTGGCGGCGTAGGCTCGATCCATATGACCCTGGACGGCTGCCGCAGGGCTGGCGCCAGTGCGTGCGCGCCTGGCAAGGACGTGACCACGTGCTGATGTTGCGCGTCCACGATGGCTTCTTCCTGACCATGGGCGTTGAGGACTGGGCCAGGTTCGCCGAAGTGATCTATCTGCTCCACGATGACCCGCAATTCGTGCGTGAAGCGATGGCCATACAAGGCGAATTCGCGGCCAGATTAGCAGAGCGCGTGTTACGTGAGGTTGAGGTGGATGCTGCGCTATTCAGCGAGCCGATTGGAGGCAATGACCGGCCGCTGCTCTCACCCCGTATGTACGAGGAATTTGTGCTGAGTAGCTATGAGCCGCTGCTTGAGGTGTTACGCCAATACGGGGTTGAGGTTGTCATTCTCAGGACGTATGCCAACGCCAGGGCGCTTTTGCCGAGCATTCTGAAGTGGGGTTTCAACTGCCTGTGGGCCTGTGAGGTCAACGTGCAGGCCATGGATTATCGCGATCTGCGCCGTGAGTTTGGACGTGACCTGCGGCTGATCGGAGGCATAGACCTGGACGCACTACGACAGGGCAAGCAGGCCATCGAGCGCGAGATAATGGAGAAGGTCGTGCCCCTGCTGGCCGATGGCGGTTACGTACCGCTGG
>JAHELX010000048.1 GCA_024643945.1 Anaerolineales bacterium | reverse complement strand
AGGCCGGGCCGGGGAACGGAAGTGGTGGCCATCCTGCCCGGACTCGGCCATTGGCGCAGCGCCGCGCCTCCGGTTGCACGAGTTGACGAACCGTGGCGAGGATTCTAAAAACGACGCTGGGCTGGTTGGTGTTAACGAATGTTAGAGGTCAGGCAGGCGCTGGCAGGCATGAGACGCCGTCTCGCAACAGATTGCGGTAGAACAGGCTCTGCATGGCAGCCATGGTTTGCCAGTGCTCTTGGCTTATAGCGCGGATGGAGAGAAACACCTGGTAGCTCAGCCAGATATCGAATGCGAGCCCTCGAGCATCGCTGAGGTCTTGAGCGTCTGGGTGATCTAAAATCACTGCCACATCAACATCAGCGGCTGGGTGGGCTTCGCCCCGCGCTTTGGAACCGAACAGCAGGACGTCTACCAGTTGATGACCAAAGCGTTCCTGCAGAGCTGTGACGTGGGCCTGCAGTGCGGCTGCTTCTTGATCTGACAGATTGCTCATTTGATCAGTCATCTTCCCCGGATTATAATTCCATTACTGGCTTGTGGCAAGCGCATGCCATTTGAGACCCTAACGGTTTCCAGAAACGCTCAGGGTCTTCCAAACGATTCGAAGTTAGGATTCCTCGGATAGAAAGCAGGTAACAATCTTGTCTGACACAACGTGGCCCCGGGAAGAGGGCACCTTCGACGAGCAAGACCTCTCTGCACCGGATTCTGACGAATTGCCGAATCCCCTGGAGGCACGCCTTCTCCACAAGTTGCTCGTAGCCCTCAACGCGCCAGGTGGTTGGCCTGCCTGGTTGATCGGCGGTGTGGCGCTCTTCCCCATCCTGGCCGTTGCCGGTCTTTGGTGGTTTGTGGCAGGGGGCATAGAGGCGCTCTACTTGGGGCTGACGCTCGGCCTGTTTACCCTCGCCGACGCGGTGGTGCTGGTCAATCTGCCGCGCCGACGCCTTTCCTTTGGTCCGGTGGGGCCACAGCTCTTTACCCTGGAGTTCTGCCGCCTGGTGGTAGCGGCACTGGTCGCTCCGCTGGCGATCTGGTTAGGACCGGTGATGGTCTTGGTGGGGCTGGTGATCATCAACCTGGGGGCGTCGCTGGCGCTGGCCTGGGGTGCCGTTCTGGAACCCCAACGGTTGAGCCTTTCCCATCTGTCGCTGGCCAGCAATCCGCTGCCCCACGACACGCCGCCGCTGCGTTTGCTCCACATCAGCGACCTGCACGTGGAACGCTTCGGCCGCCGCGAGGAACGGCTTTTACACATGGTGCGGGAGATAGCACCCGACCTGATCCTGTTGACCGGTGATTACCTCAATCTGTCCTACGTAGACGATCCGGTCGCTCACGCCAACGCCCGGCGCCTGCTAGCAGGGCTCGTCCCTGACGGAAAACCGCTGGCTCCGGCCGGCGTATATGCAGTGCTCGGCAGTCCGCCGGTAGATCGCAACTCGGCTTCTCTCTTCGACGGTCTGCCTATCCGGCTGCTGCGTGACGAAGTGGCGACGGTGGATCTGGGGCAGGGCCGGCGGCTGGCGCTGCTGGGTCTGGATTGTAGTCACGACCTGGAGCGCGACGCTCAACGACTGGCAGCGGTAGCGGCCGAGGCCCCGCCCGATGCCTTTCGCGTGCTTCTCTATCATTCGCCGGAGCTGATGCCGGTCGCGCCTGAATTTGACATAAAACTATATCTGTGCGGTCATACCCATGGCGGGCAGGTGCGCCTGCCTCTTTACGGCGCAGTGATTACTTCATCCAAATTGGGCAAGCGCTTTGAGATGGGATACTACCGGTTGGAAAACACTCAGCTTTACGTCAGCCGGGGAGTTGGCCTGGAGGGGATGGGCGCGCCGCGCGTCCGCTTCCTTTGCCCTCCAGAGATTACTCTCTTCTCGTTGGATGGGGCTCTCAATACAGGGGCCAAAGAAGAGGCAGAAAGAGAATCAGCAGGAGCCAAATCAGCAGGGTCAGTGGCAGGCCTACCCGGGTGAAATCGAAGAACTTGTAGCCACCAGGGCCAAAAATCAACACGTTCGCCTGGTGGCCGATGGGGAACAGGAACGAATTCGAGGCGGCAATGCCGACTCCCATGACAAAAGCGCGGGGGTCAGCACCCAGGCCTAGCGCCGCGCTGATGGCGATCGGAGCGACGAGGACGGCAGCGGCCGCGTTTGACATGAACTCTGTAACAATCGTTGTTAAGATGAAGAGGCCCACCATGATCATCTGTGGACCCAGGGGGCCTACAATGGCAATGATATGATCAGCCAGGAATTCGGCTGTCCCGGTCTTGCCCATCGCAACACCCATAGGCAGCATGCCTGCGATCAGGAAGACTGATTTCCACTCAATGGCCTCGTACGCTTCTTCCATAGTCAAGCAGCGGGCGAGAACCATCAAGATGGCCCCCAGGACGGCAGCGGCTGAGATGTGTAGCCAACCTATGATGACCGATCCCAGCATCACCCCGAAGATACCCAGGGCTAGAGGAGCCTTGTGAGTGCGGCGTGTCTCTAATTCCACTGGCTCCAGCAGTAAGAAGTTGGGATCGGTGCGCAACAGGTTGATGCGATCGCGGCGACCCTGGACCAGCAGTACGTCGGCGAAGTCCAGTGGTGCGTCGGCCAATTTGCGACGAATGGGTTCGCCATGGCGCCAGAGCGCCAACACGGTCAGGTTGTACTTGTCGCGAAAGGCGATTTCCTTCAGGGATTTGCCGACCAGCTCCGAACGGGTGGGGATAAGCACTTCGGCGATGGCGATCTCCTCTGTAGTTAGTTCAGCATCGCTCAACTCGACGTCTGGGACAATCTCCAGCCCCTGGCTCTCTTTGATTTTGAGGATGGTGTCCAGGTTGCCCCGCACGACCAGCACGTCACCCTCCTGGATGCGTTCGTCTCGACGCATCGTCAGCCGCCGCCGATTGCTGCTCGGCAATCGCCGCTTGCCCGGATCCGGCAGGCGAAGTTGATTCTCTCTCCTGCCTACGATGTTCAGATCGTAGTCCTGGCCGAACCGACTTTCGACGACTGTCTTGTTTACCAGCGGCGATCCTGGCAGCACGCGCACCTCGGTTAAATAGTCGCGCACCTGGTAGCTTCCGGTCAGGTCAGTGGTACCCTGTCGGGCTGGCAGCAAGTGCCGGCCTGCAACTACCATATACACGATACCACTGAACATAATGATCAGCCCCATTGGAGCGTAGTCGAACAGCCCGAAAGGTTGCAGGTGCGCTTCGTATAGAGCGTTGCTGACCAGCAGGTTAGGCGGGGTACCGATGAGTGTGGTGACACCGCCTAGCAAGGAGCCAAAGGAGAGGGGAATAAGCAACTTAGAGGGAGACGTTTTGACGCGGCGGGCGATGCTGCTGACAGCCGGCAAGAGCACCGCGGTGGCCCCGATGTTATTCATAAAAGCCGACATTGTGCCCACCGCCAGCATAATGACCCCGATCAGACGCGGCTCACTGCTGCCAGCCACACTCAAGATGCGCTGGCCGATAAAGTCGGCGACGCCGGTGCGAAACAATCCGGCGCTGACAATGTAAATGGCCCAGACAGTGATGACCGCCGGGCTGGAGAAGCCCGAGAAGGCCTCGTCAATGTCAACCAGCCCCAGCAAGAGCAGGCTGAGCAGCACCATCATCGAGATTACATCTACTCTGAGCTTTTCTGTAGCGAACAGGATAATCGCGATGACTAAAACGGCCAGTACTAGTGCGATTTCGTGCGTCAAAGGCTCGTGCCCTCCTATGGACAGGGATGAGGACTTTTCACCTGTTTCCAAGGACAGCCTGCATTATACCCCGACTCCTCAAATTGGACGAAAGAGTTGTGACAAAACGCCACTTATGTGGTAGACTTGCTGTGTGGATAGACAAAGCAACCCGTCCTCCGACGTAGATTTCGAATGGCTTGAGGAGATCGTTCGGGCTGCCGGCGAGATTGCCCTGCAGCATTTTCGTCACGCGACGACGGCGCGCAAGGCTGATCATACTGTCGTCACCGTGGCCGACCGCCAGGTGGAGACGTTCTTGCGTTCAGCCCTGAGCCGGGCCTTCCCAACCGACAGCTTGCTGGGGGAGGAGATGGGCACGCGCAGGGGGCACAGCCGGCGGGTGTGGGCGATTGACCCCATAGACGGCACGGCTGCCTACGCGGCTGGCCTGCCGGTGTGGGGGGTGTCGCTCGGCCTCCTGCAAGATTGGGAGCCAGTAGCCGGCATCTTTTACCTGCCGCTGCTGGATGAACTCTACCTGTGCCAGGGGCGCGATGCTTTCTTTAACTGCCAATCGATTCATGTAGACAACAGCAGTCATATTGACGATGAATCGTTCTTATGCGTGACGTCGGGGGCGCATCGCAAATATCATATTGATTTTATCGGCAAGACGCGTAGCCTGGGGAGCACAGCCGCTCACATATGCTACGTGGCCCGTGGGATGGCGGTTGCCGCCCTGTTGGGGCGCCCCTCTCTGTGGGACATTGCCGCCGCCCTGTCGATCTTGCGGGCGGCGGGCGGTAACCTGCGCTACCTGTCCGGGCGCTCTCTGGATCTGGCCGCATTGGCCGATGGGCGCAAGTGTTCTGAGCCGGTACTGGCTGGCGCTCCCTGGGCACTAGACTACTTTGCCCAACGCATCCAAGTCGTACAGACATGATGCATTCTGAGCTGTGTAGATGAGAGGGCCACCGATGCCCCTTATAAATAACTCCAACGAAGGAGGTCACCCATGTTACGCAGCTTTTTGATTACACTTTCTCACAGTGAGGCCATGCACCGCTTTGTGACCCAGTTTGGGCCAGCCCGGCGTACTGCGCGTCGCTTCATCGCCGGCGAGACGTTAGATGAGGCCATTGCCGTGGTGCGGGAGCTAAATGCCCGGGGAATCCTGGCTACACTCGATCATCTGGGGGAGAACGTCGCTACCCAAGAGGATGCTCAGCGCGCGGCTCAGGAGTACCAGGAGCTTCTGCAGCGCATCGCTGCCGAGGATGTGCAAGCCACCATCTCGGTCAAACTGACCCACGTGGGCCTGGACTTCGGCGAAGATTTCTGCTGCGACACGATGCGGCCTATCATTGAAACTGCCGAGTCGCTAGGGAATACAGTGGAGATTGACATCGAAGGTTCGGAATATACCCAGAGAACTCTCGACGTCTTTCACTGTCTGCTGGACGAACATAAGAATTTGCGGCTGGCGTTGCAGGCTTATCTCTTCCGTACCGAGGCGGACTTGAAAGGACTCATCGAGCGCGGGACTAGTGTCCGTCTGTGCAAAGGGGCTTATGACGAGCCACCCAGCATCGCCTGGAAGGAAAA
Organism: Anaerolineales bacterium; assembly: GCA_024643945.1. The sequence continues at coordinate 12,818 of JAHELX010000048.1, read as the reverse complement.
GAAAGATGTGGATGCCAACTTCGCCCGGCTGATGGATTTAATGTTGGGCGAACGGGCGCGGGAAACTGGCTTTTATCCCGCTCTGGGTACCCACGATCATGTCCTGATTCTGCGGGCTGAGCGGGAAGTGGCTAAGCAAGGTATTGGTAAGGATCCGTTTGAATTTCAAATGTTGCATGGCATCCGGCGCGATTGGCAACAGCGTTTGGCTGCCGACGGCTATCGAGTGCGCGTCTACGTGCCCTATGGGACGCAGTGGTATCCCTATTTTATGCGCCGCCTGGCCGAGCGTCCGTCGAATGTGCTGTTTATGGTCCGGGCTTTTTTGGGGCGTTGATACGCGGCTCTATGGGTAACAAAACACATGATTGATCATATGGCGGATCGACCTTTGCAAGGGCGCGTTGCGCTCATCACTGGCTCGTCGCGGGGCATCGGGCGGGCCACTGCCCTGGAGTTGGCCACTCGGGGGGCCGATATTGTCGTCAATTACATACGCAAGCAGTCGGCGGCCGAAGAGGTAGTTGCCGAGATCATGGCGCGCGGGCGGCGCGCCCTTGCCGTCAAGGCCAATGTAGGCGATGTCGCCGAAATCGAAGCCATGTTCGACCGGGTACGGTCGGAATTTGGGCGTTGCGATATCCTGGTGGGCAACGCGGCCAGCGGCGTCATCCGGCCCATTACCCAGGTGGAAGATAAGCACTGGGATTGGACGCTGGACATCAACGCTCGCTCGATTTTGCGCTGTGCCCGGCAGGCAGTGCCGCTGATGGAGGGCCAAGGCTGGGGGCGTATCATTGGCGTCACCAGCTTCGGCAGTACCCGCGTTTTTTCCGAATACGGCGTTATCGGCGTCAGCAAAGCGGCCATCGAGGCGCTCATCCGTTACCTGGCAGTGGAACTGGCTCCCAAAGGGATTACGGCTAATGCTGTCTCACCCGGCATCGTTGAGACGGATGCGCTGAAGTTCTTCCCCATTGACGTGGAGGATACGTTACAGGCGGCCGCTACGCGGACGCCGGCCCACCGGGTGACCACACCCGAAGATGTGGCCAAGGTGGTTGCCTTCCTTTGCTCCGACGACGCGGCCATGATTATCGGGCAGACAATCGTGGTGGATGGTGGGTGGTCGCTTTTGGCATGACGTGAGAGAGGAGATCCATGAGCTTCCAGGACTTGCTGGGCCGGCTGCTGACTGAGCCGACGCCAGCCGACTTGCTGGCTTTGCAGACGCGGCTGCTGGCGGCCGAAACTGACCCAACCCGCAGCGACGCTGCCCGCCGTGCCCTCGAGGTAGCACGCGAGTTTCACGCCTATCTCAGCGAACTTGAGGCCAAATTCGGCGCCCGCGAGTATAGTGAGTTAGCTTCGATGCTTGATGTCGGCGCGGTGGGTGTCGTCGCATTGGAGAACCTGACGGAAGCGGGCGAGGCATTGCTGAAACGGATGCTGCTGGGGGGGCTGAGCGAAATCCTGATGGTATTTGCCTCTCGTCAATACGTGAAGGCCTGGAGCCGGGAGCTGCGTCCGATTCACATGCGGGCGGTCTGGTTTTTGCGAGGCGAACTGTGGCAGCTTTCGGTGGCGGGGCGATCTGACATATCGGCGGAAGAGCGGGTCGCCTTGGTTGATGGGCTGTTGGCTACTGCCCTCGATGAGGATGCCGCAGATGAAGTACACGTGGCGCTGCTGGGGCGACTCTTCCAGGTGCTGCTAGTCATCCATCTAGCTGAGGCACTATCAAGCTGAAGGGATACCTCATACGTTGGCGGCGCTTATTTCTTACGCCGGATCACCAGGTATCTTCATCCCGCTTTTCCCAGTCGGCCATGTATCTCTCTTCGGCCCGAACCTGGGCTAACTTTTCAACCCAACCTGCCAGGTCTTTGTTGATAGTACACGCGCGGTATTGAGCTTTAAGTCCCTCCATGCGCTTCTCAAAGACTCGACTGATGCCGCCTTCCCCATGGAGGGCCCGCATCGCCTCTAACAGGCTGCTTGTCAGCTGAGGGCAGGCGCGTGGGGCAGATTCATGGTTCAAGGAGGACAGGTGTGGACACGTACAAGACCATTATCACCCGGCGCGCCGTGCGGCACTTCGTTGACCTGCCCTTGCCCGAAGACGTGCTGGCACGCATCTTGCAAGCCGGTCGCTGGGCGGGGAGCTCCAAGAACACCCAACCATGGGATTTTATCGTCGTGCAGGCGCGTGAGACACTGGATAAGCTAGCGAATTGCGGACGGTATGCCGGCCACTTACGCGGGGCGGCGGTTGCGATTGTGATTGTCACTGAACCGGGCCAGCGGGCAGCCTTCGATGCCGGGCGTGCCGTGCAGAACATGATGCTGGCAGCTTGGGCCGATGATGTCGGCTCGTGCGTCGCTGCCCTGCACGACGAAGCCTGTGCCCGGACTATCTTGGACGTGCCCCAAGAGCGAGACGTCCAGATTGCTATCTCCTTCGGTTACCCAGATCCCGACGCCGCCTCGACCATTGAAGGCCGGCCGCGCGAGGATGTTTTGGCGAGTCTGGGACGGCGGCCTTTGCAAGAGATTGTGCATTGGGAAAGATGGTAGGAGATTTTGAGCAGTGTGCGCTTTGAACTGCTATGTGGAGAAGTGGACACTACACCGTGATCGACTACAATCAAATTGCATCAGAATACGCACAGCATCGTCAAGTTCACCCGGGTGTCCTGACGAGTCTGATATCCACCAGCGGGGTTGATAGCACTTCTCAAGTGCTCGAGTTAGGATGCGGCACAGGCAATTACATCCTTGCCCTGAAATCGCTGGTTGGCTCTACGTGCTGGGGTGTTGATCCGTCGGAAGGGATGTTGACCAAAGCCAGAGAACGATCGAGCAGAGTCCATTTTCAACTGGGCCGGGCAGAAAGCCTGGACTCCCCTGATGGCTTCTTTGACCTGGTGTTTTCTGTGGACGTGATTCATCACGTGCTGGACCACCTGAGGTATTTCCGGGAGGCGTACCGCGTGCTCAAGGCGGGCGGAAAATTGTGCACCGTGACCGACTCCGAATGGATCATCCGCCATCGCCAGCCGACGGCGGTTTACTTCCCGGAGACGGTCGAGGTCGAGTTAGGCCGGTATCCCCGTATTGCCGAGCTTCGACGTCTGATGGAGAGTGTCGGGTTGACTGAAATTACTGAGAATTTAGTAGAGTCTTCGTATCAACTTACCGACATCCAGCCATATCGTGACAAGGCCTTTTCAGCGCTTCATTTGATCCCAGAAGCGGCCTTTGAGCGGGGCATTGAGCGCATGGAACGGGATCTACGTGCCGGACCGCTCTCGTATGTGTCTCGCTATCTGTTGCTATGGGGGACAAGATATAATACCCGTACGTGAAGTTTCCGAGAAAATTGGGTGACAGGTTGCTCTCACGACTCGGGAATTTTCCCCGGAGGGGAGGTACACCCACGTGCGTTGGGTATAAATGAAAATATCGAGTATTGGAGTGGGGAGATCCCGGTAAGACCATTCTCCTGTTGCTATTGCTCCTCCCCCGTGCTATAATACCTATGTAAACTGTGTAGACTGGAGGTCGGCGTGCCCCGTTACACCAATCGGCAAGTGGCTGAGATTTTTTATAAGATAGCTGACTTGTCCGAGATTAAAGGTGAGGCCATCTACCGGGTGCTGGCCTATCGCAAGGCGGCTGACAATATCGCCAACTTGGGACGCGACATCAACGAGGTGTGGCGAGAAGGAAAGCTGCAAGAGATCCCCGGCGTGGGCAAGGCCATCTCCGACAAGATCAATGAACTGCTCAGCACCGGGCGTATGAGCTTTTACGATAAGCTGGCAGCCGAAATCCCCCCTTCGCTAAGCGACGTGTTACGTATCCCTGATGTAGGCCCCAAAAAGACGCGAATTATGTGGCAGGAATTAGGTCTGACTACCGTCACCCAGGTAAAAGTGGCGGCTGAGGCTGGTCAGTTACGTACCCTGCCCGGCTTCGGCGTTAAAACTGAGGCGAAAATCTTGGCTGGGATCGAGTCTCTGGCCCGCCGCGTCACCGACCGGGTGCATCTGGGGGTTGCCTTCCCGCTGGCGCGCGACCTCGTGGTGGCGCTGGCGCGATTGTCTCAAGTGCGGCGTGTCACCTACGCTGGCAGTTTGCGCCGCTTCTCCCCTACCATCGGCGACCTGGACATCCTGGCTGCCACCGGCGACCCCACCAGTGTAATGGCTGCTTTCCATCGATTGCCCCAGGTGGAAACGGTGATGCTGAGCGGCGAGACCAAAACTCGCGTGCGACTGCTGAATGGTCTGGAGGCTGATTTGCGTTGTCTGGACGAGATGCGCTGGGGGACGGCCTTGCAATACTTCACCGGCAGCCAGGCCCACAACGTAAAGCTGCGCGAACTGGCACTCAAGCGTGGCTTCAGTCTCAGTGAGTACAGCCTGACCCGCAGCCGTCCCTCTGCAAATGCGGATGAGGCCGCTGGGGGGAAAGGTGAGGACAGCTCGGAGATCCTTTGCGCCGAGGAGGAAGAAGTCTATCGGGCGCTGGGGCTACCCTTCATCGAGCCAGAGCTTCGCGAGGATCGAGGCGAGATCGAAGCGGCCCTGGCGCATGAGCTGCCGCGGCTGGTATCAATCCACGACATTCGGGGCGAAGTCCACTGCCACTCAACCTGGAGCGATGGGATGGCCAGCATTGAAGATATGGCCCTGGCTGCCGAAGCGCGGGGCTACGAATACCTGGTCATCAGCGACCATAGCCAGAGCCTGGGGATGACTGGCGGCCTCACTCCAGAACGCCTGCATGAACAGCGGGCCGAAATCCAAGCAGTGCAGGCCAAGTTGCCGCGGCTGCGATTGCTCCAGGGTACTGAAGTCGAAATTAAAGCCGATGGCTCGCTAGACTTCCCGGACGAAGTGCTGGTCGAATTAGATGTCGTCGTGGCTTCAGTGCATTCCGGATTGCGCCAGGAGCGCGAAACCATTACCGGTCGCGTGGTGCGGGCCATGCACAACCCCCACGTGGATGTCATCGGGCATCCATCGGGACGTCTTCTCACCCAACGCGAGGAAAGCGCGGTTGACCTGGATGAGGTTTTGCGTGTTGCCGCCGAAACGGGTACAATGATAGAAATCAACGCTGCCCCGGAGCGGCTGGACTTGGACGACGTCCACGTGCGACGCGCGGTTGAGCTGGGGGTGCGGTTAGTCATTAACACCGATGCTCATCACCCCGATGGCTTTGACAACTTGCTTTTCGGCGTGGCTACCGCCCGACGTGGCTGGGCGGGACCGGAGCATATCGCCAATACCTTTCCTCTTGAAGCATTGTTGGCTCTCAGAAAAGGAGGCGCATAAACAATGCCTACGATCCTTTACGCCGAAGATGACCGAGACTGCCGAGAACTCTTTGCCTATGTGTTGCGCCAGAAAGAGTACCAGGTGTATGAAGCCATCAATGGCGCGCAGGCGGTGCAGATTGTGCGCGACGAGCCGATTGACCTGGTCATCTTGGACGTGCGCATGCCGATGATGACTGGCTACGATGCAGCTCGGATGATCGGCAAAGAGGCCCCTCACATCCCAATTATGTTCCTGAGCGCTAAGGGATTGCAGCGCGAAGTGCAACAGGCGTTCGACTGTGGTCCGATGGTGGTGGATTACCTGGTGAAGCCGGTGACACCCGACCAGTTGGTATGGCGCGTGGACGAGATCCTCAGAGTCGCTCGCACTCAGGGACTGGAGGCAGTACGCCAGCAGAGCCTGGCCCGCGAAGAATTAGCCTACGTGCAGCGCTGATCGCAGTGGCGGATGGCAAAGTAACAGACCTGACGGGTTTCGAAAACCCGTCAGGTCTTTATACAATACCCTCGGCACGCAGTCTTGCCACTTCGGTCCGATCTAGCCCCAATTCCAGCAGAATCTCCTGGGTGTGCTGGCCGGGGTGTGGTACGCCCTGGCGGACGCTGGCGGGAGTGTCGCTTAAACGGGCGGGAAAGCAAGCGTGGGGCAGGCCAAAGTCGTCGATGAAGAGCTGCCCCCGATGCACGATCTGCGGGTCGCTCATTACCTCGTCGAAACTCAGCAGGGGAGCAATACAGGTCTCTTCCGGATCGAGTAAGCTCAGCCATTCGGCCAGGGTGCGAGTTTTGAAAAGAGCACGCAAGTCGGCCAGCCGTTGAGCGCTGCCTTCGCCCGTGTTAAGGGCGTGAGGCAGCAGGTCAGGTCGCTGGATAGCATCACACAAGGTTCGCCAGAATTTGGGCTCCAATGCAGCTACCGATAGGTAGCGGCCATCCTTCGTCTCGTACACATTGTAGCATAGAGCCTCGCCGGTCAGCATACCGGTTCCGATCCCCACGTCAGCCAGCGCCGGGTTGCGGCTGAGGGGGAGTAGGAAGTAGGTCCAGGCCAGCGCGCCGTCGAGCATAGACACATCTATGTATTGGCCCTGGCCGGTCCTCTCGCGAGCGATGAGGGCGGCCAAGATGGCAATCACAGCCGGTATTGCTCCCCCACCCACATCGGCAAGCTGGATGGGCAGCAGGTGGGGCTGCCCATCGTTGCCCCGGTTCAAACCCAGCAGTCCGGCCAATGCCATGTAGTTGCTGTCATGGCCAGGGCGCAAGCGATATGGCCCATCCTGCCCAAAGCCACTGATGCTGCAATATACTAGCTTAGGGTTGACCGCCTGTAGCACATTATAGCCTGCGCCCAGGCGGTCCATTACGCCAGGACGAAAACCCTCCAATAGCACATCCGCAGTAACCACCAATTGCTTCAAGAGTTCCAGGCCAGGCGGGTCTTTGAGGTTGAGGGTGAGCGAACGTTTGTTGCGATTGAGGGCAGCGCGGTAGGGGGTGGCGGGGTCGCGGGGTATGGCAAGCTGGCGGTCGTTGACCACCTGGGGTGCTTCGACCTTGATGACGTCGGCCCCCAGGTCGCCCAGCCACATAGTGGCAAATTCACCAGGTAGCAGGTGGGCCAGATCCAGGACGCGCAGGCCATCCAGTGCGCCTGACGCTGGAGCGCTATCGGCCATCGACGGAAGGGGCTTTGCCATCATTCATTACCTTCAGATGACTTGTTACAATTATACTACGAAACGTCGAGGGAACAATGATGAGGTTGTTAAATCATACCAATGAACGCGTCACGCTCGTTTCATCTCCAGCGCTTGCCGGGCGGCCGCGACGATGTCGGCCACCGACATGCCATAGCGATCCAGTATCTCCAGGTAGGGGCCGGTCTCGGCAAACTTATCGGCAATGCCCACGCGTTTGATGGGCACCGGGTAGCTGTCACCGACTGCCTCGGCCACAGCACCACCCAGCCCACCGATGATGCTGTGCTCTTCGACCGTCACCAGCGCGCCGGTCTCGCGCGCCGCCTGCACGACCCGCTCCACGTCCATCGGTTTCACGGTGTGTACTTCCAGCACGCGTGCCTCGACTCCCTGGTCGGCCAGGGTGTCTGCCGCTTCCAGGCAGCGGCTTACCATCAGCCCCGCACAGATGAGGGTCACATCATTGCCCGGGCGCAGGGTGATTGCCTCACCGATCTTGGGCGCGTAGCTGTCGTCGAACAGCACTGGCACCTCGTTACGGTTGAGGCGAAAGAACACCGGGCCGGGCCACTCGGCCACCTGGGGCAGCAGCTTGCCTATGGCCACCGGGTCGCTGGGAACCACCACTGTCATATTGGGCAGGCTGCGCATAATGGCAATGTCGGTGATGGAGTGGTGCGTCGGACCGTCGAAAGAGTCCGACAGACCGGCGTAGGCCCCCATCAGCTTGACGTTGGCCTCGCCGTAGCATAGGTGCGTGCGCACCATCTCCAGCGCCCGCGTGGCAAACAGGAAGGCGAAGGTATTGGCAAAGGGGATCTTGCCGGCGTACGCCAGCCCCACAGCCACGTCCACCAGCGACTGCTCGGCAATGCCCACGTTGTAAAACCGGTCAGGAAAGACCTCTTCGAACATATAGCTGTGATCCGAGTTGGAAACGTCGGCGCTGAGCACCACTACGTCGGAATGGGTCCGGCCCAGCTTGACCAGGGCCTGTCCGTAAGCCTTGCGCATTGAGACTAGTTCTGCCATTTTTCCAACCCCTCTTTCAGCTCGGCTATCGCCTGTTCGTATTGCTCTTTGTTGGGCGGCGCTCCGTGCCAGCGGTGATCGTACTCGAACAAGCTGACTCCCTTGCCCTTGGTGGTGCGGGCGATGATCACACTGGGCCGGGCGTGCACCTCATCGGCGCGGTCCAGCGCCTCCAGTATCTCCCGCACGTTGTGCCCGTGGATCTCCTGGACATGCCAGCCGAAGGCGTGCCACTTGTCGGCGATGGGCTCGGTGGGCATGACATCGGCGGTGGCACCGGTTTGCTGGATGCCGTTGTAGTCCAGAATAGCCGTCAGGTTGCCCAGCCGGTACTTGGCTGCCGCCAGGACACCTTCCCAGATGACCCCGGCGTTGATCTCGCCGTCGCCCAGGATGGCATACACGCGGGCGTGCGACGCCCGGGCCGAGGGGGCGCTGGACGAAGAGGGCTTAGGCACATTCCGCTTCAGCGCCAGGGCCATTCCCACGCCGATGGCCACCCCGTGGCCCAGTGGGCCGGCACATATCTCCACCCCGGGTGTCTTGACGCGATCCGGGTGGCCCTGCAGACGGCTGTCGAGCTGTCGGAAAGTGGACAGCTCATCCACAGGGAAGAAGCCGCGGTGGGCCAGGGCCGTGTACAGCATGGCGCAGGCGTGGCCCTTCGAGAAGAGCAGCCGATCACGCTCAGGCCAATCCGGCCGCTCTGGGTCTACGCGCAGGTGATGGAAATACAGCGAGGCCAGGATTTCGGCAGCCGAGAAGGCTCCGCCCAGGTGCCCGGTCTGCGCCGGGTAGATCATATTCAGCACCTGGATTCGAAACTGCTGTGCTTTGAGTGAGATGTCTCTCACCAGTTGGTCCGAGTGATAGTGCATGGGGGCACTCCTGATTGCCTGACTTTTATGGGACTTCTCGCAACTGCTCAGCCAAAACGTGCATCCCACAGGTTGCGATGCGGGGATTCTGCGTCTGAATTGCTGAGTATAGCTCCGGTTTCTGCTCTGGCGTTTGCCTAAACCTGCCCCGTGGGGGGGCTTTCCCCTGTGCAGCCCCGTGGGGGGGCTTCGCTCGGGACCATTGGGTGCTCTGGGAGGGCGAGCAGTACGATTTCTTTATTTCTTTATTAGGCTTGCCCGGTTTCTATGTATGGGATGGTCTGTGGCCCCTCGGGCAGGACGCAGATGCGGGCGTCGGGGCCATACCGGTCCAGCAACAGGTTCAAGGTATCTTCGACGCGGGGGCTGGGCTTGAGCAGAGCCATCTCAATCTGTTCGTGGCTCAAGTTGTCGGTGCGCACGTAGACATCGGCCTTGATCTGAATCTGGGCCTGAATCTGCGCCTGCCACTGATCTTGCTTGAGAAAGCCCGGAGTGTGGATGGTGTCCAGCAGCGCTCGCGGACTATCCGCCTCGCGCAAGAGCTGGCCGTACAGACCATGCTCGGGAACCCCATCCCAGCAATCAGCGGCGACAATGATGGCGCCCCTCTCGCGCACCACTTGGGCCGCGGCGCTCATGCCCTTTACCGACTGGTACAGGTTGAGATCCAACGGATAGCCTGAGTTGGTGGTGATGACGACGTCAAAAGGCTGGGGCACAGGTACCATGGCCGTCTTTTTCACGAAGGCACAACCTGCCGCGTGGGCCGCGTCCAGGTCGCCGGCGAAGATGCCGGTGATCTCTTTGTCCCGGTTAAGAGTCACGTGCAGCAGAAAGGTGGGATTAACCTGAAGAGCGACCTCGCGGATCTCCTCCCAGATGGGATTGCCCCGGGTGACCCCCCATGTGGCCTGTGGGTCGGCGATCATGCCGGCGTCGTGGTTGCCCAGCACCGTCCGCTGGCCGGCCATGCCGGGCATCACCATCTTACCACCGCCAGAGAAGCCGGCGAAGAAGTGAGGTTCGATGAAGCCGGTCAGGATCTTGGCGTCAGATTCCACGAACTCGTGGTTGAGCCAGATCTCGTGACCGCGCTTGGTGGTCCCCAGGTGTACTTGAGTGGCCTGGTCGAAGGCATTGTTTTGCACAATGCGGTAGTTATCCACCAACTCGTCCCCCAGCATACCGCGCAGCTCCTCCTGGGTGTTGGGGCGATGTGTACCCAATGCGTTGAACAGGGTGATGTTTTGCCGGGGGACGTGGGCCAACTCCTGGAGGATGGCAGGGATCATCAAATGGCTGGGGGCGGGCCGGGTGATGTCGCAGAAGACGATGCCGACCCTGTCCTCGGCTTTCACCAGATCGCGTACAGGCGGTGAGCCGATGGGATCCAGGAGCGCCTGCCTCAACGCCGCTTTCTGGTCGGGCAGAGCGGGCACGTACTTCGGCTCAACGACGGTGACGTTCAGTTGGTCCGGTAAGTCAATCTCCAATCCCGTTTTGCTGTAAGCCAGTGTCACTCGCATCTCTGTACACTCCGATAGGAATTAACCTCACTAAACATTCTTGATACGATCCAGGTCGCCCGTTTTGGCAGCTTGGAGCACCGGCCCCATATACTCGTCCACCATCTCGGCGGTGAGCGGCACCGGCATGTTCTCCAGCTTCATCTTGAGCTGGGGGTTCTTGGCAGCCGTGAGCGCACGCTCAATGTGGGCATCGCTGAAGCCCGGCACCTCGCCTAGCGTCGACGGGAAGCCGATATGCTCCTCGAAGGTGATCATGGCCTCGGCCACCATCTTACCCAGCTCCCGCCCTCTCAGGTTATCGATGTCGGCGCTAGTGTAGCCGGCTGCTTTGAAGATATTGCCCACCAGCTTGAGCGGCCTTTCGATGGCGGGCGCAAAGAAGACGGTGTAGTAGGGGTTCATAATGGCACACGCCCGGCCGTGGCTGAGCACGTCCACCAGCGAGAAGCTGGTCAGGTGTCCGCCATTAGTGCCGCCGATCATAATTGCATATCCTCCCAGGTCGGTGGCCAGACCCAGTGCCTCACGGCCCGTGGCATCCTGCGGGTTCTCCATCACGCGCGGCAAGTGCTCTACCACCAGACCGATGCCTTCGCGGGCCACCTCTTCTATCTGGTCGTAATAGGGCTTGCCGACAGCGCCATACAGCACCTCCAGGGAGTGGGCCACACCATCCAGCGCCCCATCCGCTGTCAGCGAGCGCGGTGCGCCGAAGGTGACCGCGTAATCGAAGACCGGCTGGAGTGGCACGATGGCCTCGTCCACGATCAGCTTCTTCTGGCCTGTCTTGACATCGGTAATGTTGGAGTACTTGGTCAGGTGGGCACCCGAGCTGGCCGCCGTTTGGACGGCCACGTGGGGGGTTAGTTGCTGGCCGGTCTCGGCCAGGGCTTTGGTCACCAATCCGGTGCCGAAGTAGGCCTCAATGTCGCCGCCCAGGGTGCGCAACACCTCGGCTGCCTTGGCGGCGTCGATGGTGCTCCCCCCGCCGAAACTGACAATCACCTCCGGCTGGAGTTCCTTCAACTGCTCGGTGATGCGCGCCAGGTCTTCGCGCGGTGCGTTGGGGCCGGCGCCAGCCACCTTGCCGGCCAGCTGGACGTCCGAAGCCGCCAGCGAGTCCTTGATCTGCGCCACGAAATTGTCACTACCCGGGAAGGAATCGGCCACCAGGGCCGCCCGACCGCCCAAAGCGGCAGTCGCCGCCCCGAGATCGTCAAGTACGCCTACGCCGTAGAGGTAACGATCTCCCTTGAATTGGCGTAACAACTCCCTTGCTTTTGCGAAATCAGCCATGGTTCCTCTCCTTTGCTCAGTCTTCTTTCTTGGGAAACGCGTTGAGCGCGGACACCAGGGCCGGCGTACCGCCGTAGAGATAGGCCACCCGCACTGCCTCCCTGATCTCATCCTCGCTGGCACCCAGTCCGCGTGCCCGGTCGGCGATCGCGGCCACGCCGGAATCGTGAGCCAGCAGGGCGTCAATGATCATGGTCATCAGCATTTTGTACTTGGCAGGAATAGCGCCTTCCTGCAAGGCGAAATCCCGGTCGGCTGCCAGGAGATCTACGAATTCGGGATCGTGCTCCTTGACGATTTCAAAGAACCAGGGTTGAGCCATTGTTTCGTCTCCTTTCTAGCTCTGGATCAGTGAGTAGTTGTTACCGGTTTTTGGGCGCGTCGTGGTCGCGCTACCTGATAGGTGCCGCCCAGCACCAAAGCAGCGCCGATAAGCAGATAGATGGTAATCACCTCGCCCAATAGGACATTAGCCAGTATGACGCCGACGATAGGGGTGACGTACAAAAAAACAGCGGTCTTCGAGGCTTCCAGGCGGGACAGCACGTTGTTCCAGAGGAAATGTGCCACTACGCTGCAGAACACCGCCTGATAAACCAGCAGCAGCCAGGGCAGCCAATTGGTCGCTGGTAGACCGCCTCTCCACCACATCTCGGCCGCCGCAAAGGGCAGCAGCCCGAGCGCGCCAAAGGAAATAGTATAAACCAGCGCGGGCAACGGGCTGAACTTGCCCAGTACCTTCTTGGTCAGCACCAGCCCCACCGCCCCACTTAGGGCATTCAGCACAATCAGCATATCCCCCAGGAAGTGGGTGGTCGACATGCTCAAGTTCTTCAAAGAACCCTGGCTGGTAATGATCAGTACACCCGCAAAGCCCAGCAGGATGGCGACCATCGTGTTGCGGGGCAGCCTTTCGTTCAACAAGAAAAGGGCCAATATCGCCACGAAGATGGGGCGGATATTGACAATGATGGATGCATTGCCAGCCGAGGTGTATTCTACACCCGCGTACTGAAAGGCAAAGTAT
>JAHELX010000528.1 GCA_024643945.1 Anaerolineales bacterium | reverse complement strand
CATCCTAGATGAGCAGGCTATCTCCCACCTGGACGCCCAGGAAGTCCAGCGATCGGCGTTCCAGCAGCAGTTGATGGGCCGGGGGCGGCCAGTCACCGCTCAGGGGTTGCACCTGGTTGATACGCATATGCTCATAATCGGCCACGACCTCCAGTCCCAGCATGTATTCCTTGTCTGCGGCCAGCAGACGGGCGGCCAGACTGGCCCGGCCTTCGACTTCAACCACCCCCGGGATGCGGCGCATGGCCTTCAGCAGATCATCGTCAAACGGGTCGGCCTGTAGCTCGGCATGGGCCGGGTGGATCGCCATGTAGGCGCTGTTCAGTTCACGCAGAAGCATGAGGCGCGTGCTGGCCATCATCCCCACGCCAAAAACGCCCGCCGCCATGGAGAGCACCACCAGGGTGGTGCGCGCCTTGTGACCCCATACCTCGCGCAGCACTTTGTGCCAGCGCGTACTCATGGTTCCGAACATAAATCCTCCGGGGATGTCCATCCCCCATGCCAGTTTAGCAGACACAGCTAAGCTTGTCATCGTCCGATCGTCCATTGTCCCCACCTGTCCGTTTGGACAATGTCCGTTGGTCCGATTGCAGTCCGGCGGAGGAACTGAGCAGCCTTCTAGGTTTTTGTTCCATAGGGTGACTCGCTATACAATAAGGATTCAGCGAACTTGTGTGTCGATGCGGATTCCAGACAGTCTGACACAGCTATTCAATGGGGCCATTGGCTTTGAACGAGGTAATGTGTAAAAACCGAGGAACTAAAATCTCGATGAGAAGGAAGAACGTAAGGGAGATTTGTTAATCATGGCGACTGTATTTATGAAGTGGCTGGAAACCAGCCCGAAAGATTACGACCGGGGGATCCAACTGCTTACGCTCGGACAAATCCAACCCATCAAAGAAAGAGTTGCAAATCATTATGTTCGCCAGGGGATGCGCGTGCTGGAGATCGGCTGCGGGACCGGGACGCTCACGATCATGATGGCCGCCCGAGGGGCGGAGGTGACCAGCATCGACGCCTCTCCGGTCATGCTGGCCGAGGCCGAGAAGAAGGTGGCGGCAGAAGGTTTTGAAGAGCGCGTAACCCTGAAATATATGGATGCAACCCTGATCGGAGACCGCTTTCCGGCCGCCTCCTTCGACTTGATCGTCTCGACGCTGGTCTTCAGCGAACTCTCTTCAGACGAGCAGCGCTACGTGCTGGAGACCTGCGAGAAACTACTGGCGCCTGGCGGCCGGCTTTTGATCGCCGATGAGGTCATCCCGGCCGGCGCGCTGAGGCGGCTGCTTTTCTACATGGTGCGCCTGCCGCTGACCTTGCTGACCTGGTTGCTGACGCGTACGACCACCACTGCCTTGCGCGGCTTCGAGCCGTTGCTGGGCCAAACTGGTTTCCAGGCTCGCGCAGCCGCGTCGTATCTGGGCGGAAGTCTGGTCTTGTACGACATTCTTCCCGCCGAGGCCGCCCAGTTCGAAACCAGCCTGCCCCCAACGGTCGTCGGGACGCTGCAGCACCGCGTCACGCTGCGCACCTTGCTGCTCGACCTGTGGCTGCTATTCTTCCGCATCATCCCGCCTTACCCCAAAGTCCGCCCGGGGCTGTACGCGGTCGGGAACCCAACCCCAGAATCGCCTGTGCTGGTGACTGGCAACTTCGACCTGACCGTGCGCAGACTGGTCAAAGCCATCGACGGTCAGGTGGATGCTTGGGTGCTGGTGGCCGACTCAGCCGGCATCAACGTCTGGTGTGCAGCCGGCGGCGGGTACTTCACCGCCGAAAAAGTGATCGCGGCGGTCAAGTCCTCACACCTGGAGGAGGTCGTCGGGCACCACGCCCTGATCCTGCCCCAGTTATGCGCCAACGGCGTGGACGGCTGGCGCATCCGCAAGGAGACCGGTTGGGGCGTCCACTGGGGGCCGGCCAAAGCCCGAGATATCCCAACTTATCTAGCCGCCAAACGCAAGAAGAGCGATGCCATGCGCTGGGTGCGCTTCCCCCTCAAAGACCGGCTGGAAATGGTCACGGTCACCATGGGCTTTTACGGATTGCTGATCCTATTGCCGGTGCTCATCTTCTGGCGGCACATGTTCTGGCCAATCACCTTTGGCATGGTAGGGCTTTCATATTTCTATGCGGTCGTCCATCCCTGGCTGCCGGGCCGGGACGGATTATACAAGAGCATCCCGCTCACCCTCATCGCGCTGGCTGGCCTGTTTATCTACACAACGCTCTGGCATCCGCTGCCCGCTGTCAACCTCTTCCACTGGATGGTAGGTCTGACCGGGCTGTCGGTTTTTACGGGAGCTGAACTGCAGGGTATGTCTCCCTTGATGCGCGGTGAGCAGGCCAATTGGGGGTGGGAAGCGATCATTGGTGTGGCCCTGGGCGCGATTTACTGGCTGGTCCCCCTGGCTCTGGGATGGAGATAATTTTATGAGTATGCAACCCACATTACGGTCATCGTTGAAAGAACACCTGAAGTTCGCCAGAGAACTACGCAACCTGAAGATCCATTTTTATCCAGAGAAATGCAAGGGGGTCTGGCAATGCTATAACGTCTGCCCGGTGGGTTGCTGGACGCCGAACTACGAAGAGCGGGTGGTCGTTTTCCACGACCCGGAAAAGTGCATTGCCTGCGGCGCCTGTGTGCTGCAATGCCCCGAGGATGCAATCGAATTAAGGTGAGCAAGTTTCGGAAGCCAGAGGCGGGCTAACCACGGCTTCAGCGGACGGCGCGGAGCGTAGCGAAGCGCTGCCGCTGAAGCCAAACCGTTAGTGCGCCAAGTAAGCTTGGCGTTTCTCCCCAACGGGGACCTGCAGGTTGCAGGGTGAAAGTCCCTGCCGGGCAAGGACTAACCATCCACCCATACCGAGTGTTGCCCCGTGCCGGGACTGGCGCGGCTATGAAGGAGACGCTTAGGCCGGTTTGAGGAGTGACCGACGGAAAACCCCGGCACAGATGTCTTATTCTTGGTCAGATTTTGGCGATTTTGCCCCACTTTTGTAATTTGCATCGAGTGTTCACACAGTCTGCGCATTAAGCTGACGCCCAGTGCCCGGCTTTTTTATTGGTTCGCGTCTTGCGTGGGGAAGGGTCGCAGACAGCAGGAGAGAGGCGTGAGTGGTAAGCAGAAAACCGATGTCGACATTCGACCATGGTCGGATGATGACCTCCCGCTCCTCGAGGGACTGAGGGGCGACCCGGCCATGAACGTTCACCTCGGCGGGCCGGAGCCTCTGGAAAAGATCCGCGCACGCCATGAGCGCTACCGCCAGAGCGGCCACTCCGGCAAAATCCACATGTTCGTGATCGTCGTCGGGCGCGGGAGGGTCGCGGCCGGATCGGTCGGATATTGGGAGAAGGAGTGGCGAGGCCAACACGTCTGGGAAACCGGCTGGAGCGTGCTGCCGGAGTTCCAGGGCCAGGGCGTCGCCACGAGGGCCGCCGCCGCCGTGGTGGAGCGGGCGCGTGCAGAAGGGAAGTACCGGTTCATTCATGCCTTTCCGTCCGTTGACAACAGCGCATCGAACGCTGTCTGCCGGAAGGTGGGCTTCACGCTTGAGGAGGAGGCCGATTTCGAGTTCCCGCCAGGCAACTTCATGCGCTGCAACGACTGGCGCCTGGACCTGTTCGCCGGCGATTCAGAGGCTCCGTCCGCTTGAGCCGACGAACAACGGAATCGCGGGCTAACCACTCGCTGGTGTGCCCCCTGGACTGGCCGTCAGGACAGGCTGGAAGCAGAATTATGATAGAATGCCCAGGTTGTGGACTAAAGCTCCCGGACCAGAAACTGGAAGCCAATACCCGATATAATGCCTCCGGAGAATGCTGGCAGTTGTTCGGGGAACTGACGGCCTATCACCTTTCAAGAAATGACCCGACCTTCATTCATCAATTGGCCGTCGATGCCTACGGTGCGCAGCATTCGGGAGGAAGAACACGCAACATAACGACCGCCTACTCGCTTATCGGGCTCTACCTGGCCATTGAGCACAGATATACGGGCAGACAGGTACAACGAGCGCACATGCTTCTGGCGAAAAAACGAATCACGTGGCCTAGGTTGGATCCCCCGGAGTCGCCAGGAGCCCTGACGGTGCAAGACGTTCTGCAGGCTGATCCAGGCCATGAGCGCGACGCGATGTTGATGAAGTGGGCCCAGTCGGTGTGGCTGGCCTGGGAGAAGACCCATGAGTGGGTCCGGAAAGTATCCAAAGACCTGCTGAAGATAGAGCAGTAGCAACCCACTTAAACGGTCTCAAATACCGACGACAGGAGGTTGAGAGTGAATGAGCCAGAGATCGTGAATCACCTCGTCATCCCCCCTGAAGAGGCGGAGAGGCTTGTAGCCCAGGCTGGCCAGGTCTATCTGCGGGAGTGCCCATGCCGCTCACAGAGGCAGGTGTGCCCGCGCGAAAAGTGGGAGGTGTGCATGTTGTTCGAGCACGCCTCCGAAAAAGATCGCCAACAGGCCAGGATGATCGCGGCAGATGAGGCAGTGGTCATCATCAGGATGACCACCGGACGGGGGGACATTCACCAACTCTTCTACTTCCAAGATGGCACGCGCCCGTTCGAACTCTGTAATTGCTGCACCTGCTGCTGTTTTCCGCTGCGCGAGGTGAAGGAGAAAGGTGACTATACCCAGCAGTTGCGCTCTGGATACGTCGCCGTCACCGACGCGGCACTGTGTGCTGGCTGCGGCTCGTGTCTGGAAAGTTGCTTCTTC
>JAHELX010000047.1 GCA_024643945.1 Anaerolineales bacterium | reverse complement strand
GGTCGATCCCAACTTCGCCTGGAGCCCCTTCACGAGTTTCGTCTATTCGACCTATGCCGACGATCTGACTGAGGTCCGGGCCGGTTCGATGACCTTCGAGCAAGCCATGCAGGACATGCAGGACAAATGCGTGGCTTACGCCCAGGATCAAGGCTTCACCGTCAGCACGCCCTAGCCAGAGACGCCACGTTTCCGGTTCCATAACGTGCGACCATGGATAAGGTGCAACGCATTTGTGCGCAGCACAAGTGCGTTGCACCTAAAGCGACTACGTTTCAAGTAAGCCTCCCCCAGCCCCCCAAAGGGGGGAGCGAAGAGCCGAATTCCCCCCTCTGGGGGGTTAGGGGGGCTTATTTGAAACGTAATTGGTTTAGAAGGAGAGAGTATGTCTCTGGCCAAGACCTCTGCGCCAAGATCGTCCAACCGTGACATGCAGGCCCCCCCCACACGCTATCCCTGGCGACGCTGGGGGCGAAAAATCACGCCCTACCTCTTTCTGTCTCCCTTCCTCATCGGCTACATCGCCTTCATGGTGTATCCCCTGATCTATTCGTTTAACTTGAGCCTGTATCGAAAACAGATCATCGGGGGCGTAACTTTTGTTGGCCTGGCAAACTACGTCAATGTTTTTCGAGACACTAATTTCTGGGAAGGGATACGCAACGTTCTGATCTTTGGCGCCATGCAGATCCCCGTGATGCTTGGACTGGCACTCATCTTTGCGCTGATACTGGATAGCAAGGTCATCCGCCGGGCCACGATCTTCCGGCTGGGCTACTTTCTGCCGTTTGCCGTTCCCAGCGTCGTAGCCGCATTGATGTGGGGATATTTCTACGGACAAAGTTTCGGGCCCATTACCCAGGTCGCTAAAGCGCTGGGGTTGGAACCACCTATTATTCTCACGATCAAAGGTATCATCCCCGCTATGGCCAATATCTCCACCTGGCAATTTGCCGGCTACAACATGCTGATCATCTATGCTGCGCTGAAGGCCATTCCGCCTGAAATCTACGAAGCCGCCCGCGCCGATGGCGCCAACGACTGGCAAATTGCGTGGAGCATAAAAATTCCAATCGTCTGGCCGGCGATTGTGCTGACCATGATCTTTTCGATCATCGGTACGCTTCAATTGTTCAACGAGCCGAATGTGCTCAGGGCTGTCGCGCCGACGGTCGTGAATGAGCATTTCACACCCAATCTATATTTGTATTTTCTTGCCTTTCGAAATGCTCGCTTTGAATATTCCGCGGCCATGGCCTTCAGCCTGGCGCTGGTGTCGGGCATCCTGGCCTCGCTGGTCTTGCTTGTTACTCGTAGGGAGAGGTAAGGCGATGGCAGCCCAACTACGCAATTCGAGTTACTACAAACTGCGCCGGGGCGTAAACACCACGTCGGCCTATATCTTCATGCTCGTGTGCCTCAGCTACTTCTTGATACCGCTGATTTGGCTGCTTATATCCAGCACCAAAACGAACGCGGGCCTGTTCTCGACGTTTGGGTTTTGGTTCGGCAAAGAATTTGATTTCTTCCAAAATCTGAAAGATCTTTTCGCTTACGACAACGGTGATTTTGCGCTCTGGATACGTAATACGGCTATCTATGCGGTCATCGCCGCGTTAGGTTCGTCGCTGATCGCCGCCATGGCAGGCTACGCCTTCGCACAATATCGGTTTCCGGGGCGTGATCTGTTGTTTGGTATTGTGCTGGCCTCCGTCTTTGTTCCCCTTACGGTCTTTGCTGTCCCGCTTTTCCTGATGATGAGCAAAAGCGGCCTATCGAACACACTGCTGGCGGTGATTTTGCCAGCGCTGGTCAATCCTTTTGGGGTGTATTTGATGCGCATTTATGCGGAGGGGTCAATATCTCAGGATTTAATCGATGCAGCCCGTGTGGATGGGGCGGGTGAGTTTCGCATTTTCGCTACGATTGCGTTCCGTCTGCTTGCACCCGGTTTCGTGACCGTGCTGCTGTTCGCCTTTGTCGGCGCCTGGAATAACTATTTCTTGCCGTTGCTCCTCTTGAACAAATCGGACTTGTACCTGCTCACGGTGGGCCTGGCTTTTTGGAACTCGTTGGCTTCTCAACCGGGAGTTGCACAAGTGCTATATATCCTGGTCATCACCGGTTCGGTGGTGGCAATTGTGCCCGTGATGATTGTGTTCCTGTTCCTGCAGCGTTACTGGCAGGAAGGTTTGAATTTGGGGAGCGTCACAGGTTAGGGATGATGCCATCATCGCAATCCAAAATTTTGATGATCGGTAACGATACAGCCCTGACCTATCTGGTTGGGCGCTATGCAGAACGGAGCGGTCATAATATCGCTACGATGCAGACTGTTCCGTCTGCTGAGGAGGTGTGCAACCAGCAACCGGTGGCGATCCTTTTTCCTTCAATTGAGAGATTGGAAGCAGCCCAGTCGCTGATCGCAGATCTTACGAATTGTGACATCCCTATCCTGGTGTGCTCATCCATCGCCGATGAGGCGCGGGCGCGCGAGTTGGGCGCCGATTATTGCTTGTTGCATCCACTGACGTACGACGGTTTTATTGCTGCTCTTGTAGCAACCAGGTCGCCGAACGCAACCCAGCACTAAACCTGCTACCTAATTTCAACGTAGAAACGGACTTGCCGCGCAAAGATAGAAATGAAATCTTTCCAATCTCACTGCATAACTTTTGTTCTATCGGTGATCTTTATCGTCACAACAACGGGTTGTCAACCAACGCCTGCGGTGGGACCCACCGCTTCCCAGGTCCCTACCACGCTCACATCACCTATTGTCGCGATCCCATCCGCTCCCATCCCGCTCTCCGGGGAATGGCGCTTTTCCGTTGACAAGGACAAGGCGGGAGAACAACAGGGATGGGCAGAGCCAACTTATGATGATTCGGCCTGGGTGACCGTGACCGTGCCGCACACCTGGAACGTCATGCCAGATTATTCCAATTACGATGGATTGGCCTGGTACCGCCGGGCTTTCACCATCCCGGCGGCATCCAGGAATGCCCACCTGCGCCTGCGGTTCGAGGCCGTCTTTTATCTGGCGCGCGTCTGGTTGAACGGTCAATATCTTGGCGAGCACGAGGGAGGCTATACCCCGTTTGAGTTTGACATAAGCAGCATTGCCAGACCGGGCGGGGGAAATGTACTCGCCGTACAGGTGGATAACCGGCGTGCGGCCGACCGCATTCCAGCCAATCTCGGCCCCGGCTGGACGTACGACTGGTGGAACCACGGCGGCATCATACGGGACGTGTCGCTCAAGATCACCAGCAAAGCCTACATCGCCCGCCAGCAGATCGTTTCGGTTCCACACATTACCGGCATGGACGAGGCCAATTTGGCTTCGGTCACCGCGACGCTCACCGTCCATAACACATCCGGTCAAACGCTCGATGGCACGCTCCAGGCGAATCTGCTAGACGACGTTGACGGCCAGCCCGTCCTGGAAGCTCCCGTTTCAGCGCCGGTGAGTGTCCCATCCGGCGGGAGTGCCGACGTCCAGATTGCGGCCACGCTTGTCTCCCCCAAGCTCTGGCATTTTGACCATCCGAACCTGTATCGCTGGTCGGCTTCCCTGCTCACCGCAGACGGCCAGGTACTAGACACCAGCGAGGTCACGATCGGCATTCGTTCCGTGGAGTTAAAGGACGGGCGATTCTATCTCAACGGTGAACCGGTGCGGCTGGTGGGTGTCGCCCGGCACGCGGATTACCCGGGACTGGGATCCGCCGAGACGATGACTGCCATGGCAGCAGATTATGATGATTTGAAAACGTTGAACGAAGTGTTCACACGCCCGGTGCATTATCCGCAGGCTGAGTTCATCCTGGATTATGCTGACCGCCATGGCATCCTCCTGATCCCCGAAGTTCCGGCCTGGCAGTTGACACAGCAGCAGTTGTCCAGCCAGCACATGCGCGACCTGGAAAAGCAGCAATTGGGCGAGATGATCGCCGAAGACTTCAACCACCCATCCGTGTGGGCCTGGAGCGTCGGCAACGAATTCGCTTCGGACACGAGCTCGGGCCACGACTTCGTGCGGGAGATGATCGCCTACGTGAAGTCGCTTGATCCAACGCGCCCGGTGGGATTTGTTTCGAACAAGCTGGGGTCGCAGCCGCAGTCGGACGCCACAGCCCTATCCGATTTTGTGATGATGAACCAATATTTCGGTACCTGGCATGGCACCAAACAGGACCTCAGCCTGGCGCTGGACCGTATCCACCAGACCTGGCCGGACAAAACCGTGATCATCTCGGAGTTTGGCTTTGCGCCGCATTGGAACAATTTCGGGGGTCCCTCCACCTCCAGCCTGAACCCGGATCAGTATTACTTCATACCGGATGATACCCCCTCCGATTCGGAAGCCGCCGACGCGGTGCGCCGCCAGCTCATCCACGACCAGATGCCGATCCTGCGCAGCAAGCCGTTCGTGGCTGGCGCTATCTTCTGGAGCTACCAGGATTATCGCACCCCCACCAATTTCAAGACAGGCCTGGTGGACGCCGAGAGGAATAAGCGCGGCTCATGGGAAGTCTTGCGGGATCAATATGCACCGGCGCTCATCGATTCGGTGACATTATCCCCCGTGGCTGACGGCCAGCGCACCTCCACGGTCGCCCTGCACACCCGCGGTCCGGTGGACGTGGATATGCCCGCCTATACGCTGCGCGCTTACAGCCTGCACTGGGCCATGACTTCCCCGGACGGCGGTTCGACCTTCTCTGAAGGCGATGTGTCCCTACCAATACTGACCCCCGGAACGCAATGGTCGGGCGAGATTCCATTGACGGTTCCATCCGAGGACTATATCCTGACATTGAGCGTCGTCCGCCCAACCGGTTTCAGCGTAACGGATCATTCGTACGATGCACAGGGTGAACTTGTTCCTTCTGATGGTGGAGTTCAGATGCCAGACCCATCAAATCATATTATGAACAATCGCACAAGGGCGCTCGCCGTCCTGAACTATGAACCTTACGACCGGCTGCCGCTGGTTCACTTTGGCTTTTGGACGGAGACGCTGGACAAGTGGGCCAGCGAGGGATACGTCACCTTTGAAGAAGCGAAGGGCTGGGCAGATGGCAACGCCGTTGATGCTGCAATTGCCGAGCGGCTCGGCTTTGATTGGGGCTGGAGCAGTCACTTTGGCTTGATTACGGGACTCTTACCAGCCTTTGAGAGAAAAGTACTGGTGACCTTTCCCGATGGCTCACGCCAAGTCGTGAATGAGAATGGTGTCGTCATTCTCGAAAAAGATGGCACGGCGGGCATCCCGCCCGAAATTGAACACTTGCTCAAAGGCAGAACGGAATGGCAAGAGTATTTTCTGCCTCGGCTCCAGTTCACGGCTGAGCGCGCGGCGATTGACCAGGACAAATTGGACGAGTTCTTGCAACGCGATGCGCCGAGGGGTATCTATTGCGGCAGTTTGTACGGTACAATCCGCGATTGGGTCGGCATGGTGCAACTCGCTTACCTGCAAGTTGATGACCCCGCGCTTTACGACGAGATGATAGAGACGGTCGGAGAGCTGGCCTATCAATGTGTCCAGCGCGTGCTCGAAACCGGCGTTCAGTTTGATTATGCCCACTTTTGGGAAGACATTTGCTTCAGGAGTGGGCCGCTCGTCAACCCGCGCGTGTTCCGAGAAAAAGTCGGCCCGCAGTACAGGCGTGTCACCGATTTGCTCCGCCGTCACGGCTTTCATTTGGTATCGGTGGACTGCGATGGCAAGATTGATACGCTCGTACCTGTCTGGCTCGAAAGCGGCGTGAACATCATGTTCCCGATTGAAGTGGGTACATGGCACGCGAGCATCAAGCCGTGGCGCGAAAAGTACGGCAAGGAAATTCGCGGCGTAGGTGGCCTGGACAAAAGAGTGTTTGCCTATGACTATGCCGCGATCGACGCCGAAATCGAGCGACTCAAGCCGCTGGTCGAGTTGGGAGGTTACATTCCCTGCCCCGATCATCGCATCGCGCCGGATGCCAAGTGGAAGAACATTCAATACTATTGCGAGCGTATGGGAACGGTTTTTGGCTAGTACCCCATCACAGGGATTATGATATGATACAGATTACGCCCATGAGGCCGAATCTAACTTATCAAAATCACTTTGATGGGACACTGGTCACTTGGAGAGGGATCCGTATGAGCGAATTTTATGTGACTATCATTCATCGTCCGGAGATGGTGCCGGAATACATCCAAAAGGGAGTGGAGGAAGGCAAGCAAGAAGACCTCACTCGAAGCACGGTCATCCAGGAATCGCTGGGCATTTTCCGCACCCAGCAGCAGGTCGCCCATGAGAACGGCTTGCGAACCACCATCCAGATGACCTATGCCAGCCTGTTCAACGAGGAAGTGGTCGCCATCGCCAAAGAGCATCGCCAGAAGTACGGAGACGAAATCGGCTCGACCTTCCTCGGTCTCCAGTGCCAGCAATTTCGCGACAAGTTCAAGTCCAGGGAGCTGGCCATCTGGCTCTTTTCCATGGAAGACAAAAAGAAAATCGTGGACGAGGTGCTGGGTAAATTCTACGAGGTATTCGGCTTTTACCCGACGTCGAGCGGCGCCTACCACATGGACGCCGAACTGGTGAATTACATCAAGGAAAAGTATCCCATGATCAAGGTGGCGGTGGCGACCTGCTGGGAAGAAGGCCCCAAGGCTTACTGGAACGCCAACAACTCCTGGTATACCCTCTTTGACGGCGGTCCCTGGAATCCCTGGATACCTTCCAGACGTAACATCCATTGCCCGGCTTCGGATGAAGAAGATGACATTGGCATTGTGGCCATTCCTCACCTTTCCAGGGATTTGATGGCCGTTTTCGACGGGCCTGGCTCCTACTACGGCACTCACCCGCAAAACATCTTGCGTGGCATGGTGTATGAAGACCGCGAAATCCCGTATTTCAAAAACATCGTAGACCAATACCGCTCCATGGTGAAATACAACCGTGGCTATGCCTACAACATGATGTTCGTGGGGCCGGGCTGGATGAGTAAGAATGGTCGCTGGGAGGCGGACTACGACTTCCTGCTCAAGAGCTACAGGGACGGCATGGCTTATTACGGGCAGCTCAAGAAGGAAGGAAAAGCCAAAGATGTCACGATGAGTGAGTTTGCCGACATCTATCGTCAGGACCGCCCATACACCCGTCCCGAATGCACCCTATGGAAGGATATCCTGTATGGCTCCAGGCGGCAGCAGTTCTGGTATGCAGACCCGTGGATGCGCGTCTGCCTGGATATGAACCAGGGCGGCGCCATGATCGATCTCAGGCCCTATGCGGCCAAGCTGGTGCGGCCGTGTGGCGTGGGCACCAAACATCTGCAGGATGCTTCCTATCCCTTCATCGTCCAGTCCTATTACCGGGCGGGCTACTTTACCCACTACGCCGGCGAGGGATCTGTGAAGAGCTGCAAGTTCAGCCATAAAGGAGAGGAGGTAGACCTGTGTGCCTGCCGCACCCATGCCTCCTTTTCGGAGGAGGGTGACACCCGGATCGTGACGCTCGATCCCATGGACATCGAGTTTGCTAACTTTACCATCGGCGTGCAGTCGGTCTTCCGCTTCACCGAGGGCACAGGAGAGATCGAGATCATGAGAAGGATTGTCGGTACCACCGACCCGGAGGCGGAGGTCACGATTGACGAGTACATCACCGCCTGCTACGGCACCACCGAATACTCCGAGGACTTGACGGGGGTCACGCTCACCTTGGGTGGAGCGTCGGGGACCGAAACCATCGAGTATGCGTACAAGTGCCGTGAAATGCAAGTCTCGGGCATCACGCTGGCTGAGGCCTTGGTGCCACAGGTTGACACCCGCCTCACTATGCGAGCAGATACTGACGAGGCCAGCGGGTATTTCCGCGAGGGATTCGCCTTCTCGCCCATGTACACCATCGGCATCAAAAAGAGCATCAAGGGGAAAGGGGAATTGCGCACATGGCTCAAGGTAGAAAAGGCAACCGGAATTACCGCTGCCCGTGGTGCCTGATGCGGGAGATCGACATGGACATGCTCTACGACCGGGACCAGGACGAGTACTACTGCCTGCGCTGCTCCTTCACCGGAGATGAGCAGGAGGTTCTCCGCCTCAATGCCCAGTTCCGCGCCAAGTACCGGGACCGGATGAAGAGAATCACCGACTTTTAACGGATGTTCTCCGGGAAATCAGTAGATTGGTAAATTGGGAAAGGGTCGCAGCCTCAAACAGTATTGAACCGGCCTGGGCTCAATCAAATACTGGGGCAACGTCCCCGGACCACAACTGGCCCCACCTAGCCCTGACTGCTTGTAGTCGAGGTTGAGTACGATGTGGTCCCGCCGCTTCAACTCGTAGGTGTGCCGGGCGTCGGTCAGGTCTTCAGGGGTGAAGTGGTGAGCGCTTACTTCCAGCAATGGCATGCCCACGGCAAGTAGTCCCACGCCATCCCTGTCCGTCAACGCCACCCACCGCACGTCGGTCTTGTTGCCATTCTCCTGGGGTACAATGTACGGTACGTACTGTTCGTCCACCGTGCCGCTATACACGCCGACCTGTGCGCCTTCCTTACGGTCACGATAGGTCTCGTGCGGCCCGCGCCCGTACCAGGTGAAGGTCTCGTAGCCGCCCGGCAACTGCATCTGCAGGCCAATTCGCGGCAACGGCGGCAGCTTCTCACTGGGCAGGACGCGGGTCTCAATCACCACATCGCCGCTACCGTAGACGGCGTAGATGATCTCACAGTCGAAGCCATCGGCGCGGTCGGGCGCGCATACGAAGGATTGCACGCTGATTTGGACAACTTGAGGCATGATTTGACTGACTTCGATCTCTTTGATTTGATGGTACAGCCGATCCAGGCCCGCCTCGTGCCAGCGGAGCGCCGCTTTCTGATCGCCCCGGATACTGGCGTCGTTATCGGTAGGCGCGCGCCAGGCGTTCAACCACGGTCCCTGTCTGACCAGATCGCGGCCTTTGTGCTGCCAGGAGGTAATCGTGCCAGCACACTTGTCGAAAGCCAGGCTGAAATCCGGCCCACGCACTGTCGCACACTCTGCCGACTCCTCCAGCCCAAGCTCCGGCAAATCGGCCAACCCCAATGCCGGTGCCTCCGGCACAGCGAAGGGTACCTGGAACTGCTCCCACGCCACCTCGTGCCCCTTCTCCGCCCATAGGTTGTCCTCGGCCAGCGTGAAGCTCAGAGTGAGCCAATACTCGGTGCCGGGCTTCCCCGGCCCGCGCGGCGTCCCGGATCCCGTCCCGGTCTCTCCCGGACCCCGTACCGGGGATCCGGGACGGGGCGGGATCGGGACGGGACGGGGCGGGATCCGGGACAGCCGGGAAGTGAACGGCACTCTCACATTCCTGCTCTCGCCCGGCGGTGTATCCAGGCGCGGCAGCGTGCCCGATTGGAGCACCTCGCCCTCGGCAGTCAGCTTCCAGGTAATATCCAGTCCGCTCAGATGCGAAAAATGGTACGCGTTGGTGATTTTCAGTTCCCCGGCGAGCAGATGGATCGGTTCGACTTTCACGGGTTGTACGATCTTCTTGTATTCCCACAAGGCAGGCTTAACCCGGCGATCCGGCCAGACCATGCCATTGATGCAGAAGGGACCGTCGTTGGGATCATCGCCAAAGTCGCCGCCGTAGGCGAACCACTCCTCACCGTCTCCGGTCACCTGTCGAATGCCCTGATCGACCCAGTCCCAGATGAAGCCGCCCTGAAGACGCTCGTGCGTCTCGACGGCGTCCCAGTACTCGCGCAGATTACCGCAACTGTTGCCCATCGCGTGGGCGTATTCGCACATAATGAGTGGACGGGTCTCACCCGGCATCTGTGCCAACTCCACGAGCCTTTCGAGGGTTGGATACATCACGCTGACGATGTCCACGGCCGGCGCCTCCTCCGGCCCTTCGTACTTCCTATCCCTGTACCTCGCACCCCAGCCCGTAGCGCCCTCGTAGTGTATCCGGCGGGTGGGATCGCGCTGGCGGATCCACTCGGCCATTGCGTCGTGGTTCGGCCCGTAGCCTGACTCGTTGCCCAGCGACCAGATGATGACGCTGGGGTGGTTCTTGTCGCGCTCTACCATCCGGATGCCCCGCTCCAGAAATGCAGCCTGCCACGCCGGGTCCCTGGCCAGCTTGTCCAGCGTACCGTGCGTCTCGAGGTTGGCCTCGTCGATGAGGTACAGGCCGAATCGGTCGCACAGGTCATACCAGCGGGGATCGTTGGGATAGTGACAGGTGCGGACGGCATTGATATTGAATCGCTTCATCAGCTTGATATCTTCCATCATCGACTCGACGGTGACAGTGTGGCCCGTGTCTGGGTCGTGCTCGTGCCGGTTAACGCCCCTGAACAGGATGGGCACCCCGTTGACGTGAAGCTGCCCATCCTTGATCTCGATCTGCCGGAAGCCCACGTTGCAGCGTTCCACCTCGAGCACGTTACCCATCGCATCCTTGAGCGTGATCAGGAGCGTGTACAGGTTAGGGTGTTCCGCTGACCACTTCTTGGGGTTGGCAACTGTTTTCTCGATCTCCAGCGTGGTCTCGTCGCCAGCCTTGACCGCAATCCCGCTCGCCGATGCGCTGACTATCCGCCGATTCCCTTCATCGTAGAGCATCAACTCCAGGGCATGGTCCGCAGCATCCTGGTCGCCATAGGCCCGGATTTTGACCTCGACCTCCATCACCGCATCCCGGTAATCCTCGTCCAGTGCCGTCCTGACGAAGAAGTCTCTTACGTGAACGCGAGGTGTGACCAAAAGATAAACGCCGCGGTAGATGCCGCTCAGCCGCCAGAAGTCCTGGTCCTCCAGGTAGCTCCCGTCGCAGTAACGATAAACCCGAACAGCCAATATGTTCTGGCCCGAGCGAACGCAAGAAGTGATATCGAATTCGGCAGGCAGGCGGCTGTCCTGGCTATAGCCCACTTCCTGCCCATTCACCCAGAGATGGAAGGCCGAATCAACGCCTTCGAACAGGAGAAACACCTCCCGGTCGGTCCAACCCTCTGGAAGCGTGAAGGTCCGGCGATAGCAGCCGACCGGGTTGTCGTCCGCCGGGATTGGAAGAAGTGGTTCGTTTCTGGCGATTTCAGGACGTTTGCGCGGCTGGCCGTCCTGTGGGAACGCGTATCCCCAGTTGACGTAGATGGGCCTGCCGTACCCCTGCAACTGCCAGTTGCCGGGCACGGTGATAGTGTCCCAGCCACTCACGTCAAAGTCCTCTCGATAGAAACCCTCCGGCGACGACGCCGGGTTGGGTGACCAATGGAACTTCCACTCGCCGTTCAGTGACTCGAAGAAGGGGCCGGTGTCACGATCTCCTTGTCGCGCCGCCTCATGTGCGTAAGGCACCAGCGTCACATGCGCCGCTTCCCTGTTTCGCTCCAACACCTGATGGTTATCCCAATCGCGCGATTCTTCTCTCATCCGACTTTCCCTCCCATGGTCTTGACGGAAGCGACTACGCATTTTTGTGATGGTGACCCTACTCACACAAAAGCAGGAACGCTACCCTGTTGTCAAGACACCAGCGACCAGCGTATGAAGGCTGGTCGCTGAGCTACGATTCCCTTAGATTGAACTTGTCATAACAGTGGATTGAGGTCATCCCTCCTTCAGCGTTGTACTCCTTGCCATTACTTGCTAAGCGCCCTTTCACAAAACTAATCTTGACTTTTTTCGGCTACCGGTAGGCCCAAAAAGCCCAGGTCTGTTGTGTGAAAGGGTGTTAGCCTTTGAGCCCGGTGGTACTGATCCCTTCAACCAGGTATCTTTGAAAAGCGATGAATATGACAAACACCGGCACCAGCGACAGGCTCGACATGGCAAAAATCGCACCCCAATCCGTGGTAGAACTTGGATCAGAAAATGATCTTATCGCCAGCGAAACGGTGTACAGTTGGGGTTCGTTCAGATAGATCAAGGGAGTCAAAAAGTCCTCCCAGGTCCAATAGAAGGAAAAGATGGCGGCTGTGATCAGAGCCGGTTGAATCAATGGCAGGATAATTCGGAAAAATATGCCTATCTTGCTACACCCGTCGATCTCCGCTGCCTCAAGCAGCTCGGTTGGTATGCCCCGCATAAACTGAACCATCAGAAAAATGAAAAAGGGATGACCGAAAAAACGAGGGATGAGCAACGGCTTGAAGGTGTTGATCCAATCCAGCTTGCTGAACACGATGTACTGAGGGATAAGCAGAACCTGAATCGGCAGCATCAAGGTGAGCATCATAACCGTAAACCAGAATCCCCGGCCCACAAATCGAATCTTGGCAAAAGCGTAAGCCACGCAAGCGGACGAAGCAACAGCGCCTATCGTCGCCACGCCAGCGTAAATGAAAGAATTTTTGAAAAAAATAGCAAACGTAATACCGCCAAAGCCAGCCCAACCGTTGACGTAATTTTCAAACGTGAGGCTCCTGGGTATCAGGGAGGACATATTGGCCCATATATCCCATTCCTCTTTGAGTGAGCTGGCAAACATCCATAGAATAGGGTAAATCATGACCAAGCAAGACAATGCAACCACCAAATGGTATACGGCCGATTTTATTCTCTTCTTCCCATGCCCCCTCTTGCTCACGTGGGCAGGCGGACTTGTCATCCCAACGGCACTCATCTTTCGTTCCCCTCTGCTTCGTAATAAACCCAATAAGACGATGACCTGAAGATCAGGGCCGTGAAGAAAGCGATGACCAGCAACAGCACCCAAGCCATCGCCGAGCCATACCCCATCTGGTGAACCTCAAAGGCTCTCAGGTAGAGATAGAGAGCATAGAAATTAGTAGTATCCAAAGGCCGGCCCCCGGTCACAAGATAAGCCTGGGTGAAGACCATAAACCCGGCAATCAATTGCATCACCAGGTTGAAGAAAATCACGGGGGTTAACATTGGCAGCGTGATCCTGGTGAACTTGGCCCAGCCTCCTGCACCGTCGATTGAGGCGGCCTCGTAAAGCTCAGCCGGGATCTGTTTGAGCCCGGCCAGGAAAATCAACATAGGGGAGCCAAACTGCCAGGCCGCCAGGGTAATCAAGGTCCAGATGGCCGTCCTGGGATTCCCTAACCAACTAACACCGGGTATGCCGAAAGTTGCCAGTAAGAAGTTGATCAGCCCATCAGTACCAAATACCTGGCGCCACATCACGGCGACTGCCACACTCCCACCCACAATGGAGGGCGCATAATAAGCGGCCCGATAAACACTGAGCAGTCTGCGCCCCCTGGTGAGTAGCATGGCCACAGCCAGGGCAGCCAGCAATCTCAAGGGGATGGCGGTGAAAACGTAATAAAACGTGGCTCGGACCGACCGCCAGTATCGGCGATCTTGCAAGAACATTCTGTAGAAATTCTCCAGCCCAACCCATTTTGGCGCCGAGAAGATATCATAGTCAGTAAAAGCCAAAACGAATGAGGCCAGGATCGGCAGGAACGTAAAAACAAAAAAGCCGATTAACCAGGGAGACAGAAACAGATATCCCGCCAAGTTGTCCCGCCTTCTGGTTTTACTTTGCCCCTTGAAGATTGACCGTACCTTACCGTAAACTTCTACTGGGAGTCGTTCTTGTAGCGTATCGATCACTTAACTTCACCCCTTACTGCTCGCTAAGGGCATAGCGTCTCATAAGTCGCTACGCCCTTAGCTCTCGGACTTTCACCACCCAGCCTTATTATTGGCTTGCGGCCAGTGTCTCATTAGCCAACTTCCTGAAGGTAGCCGCGCCTTCTTCAGGGGAAATCAAGCCGTAAAGGACCGGGTCAACAAACTCGGGGTAGTAAATATTGTTGCGAACGTCGGCCCAGCCAACCGGGTCGGGCGGAGGGACAGGAATGCTGTTCTGTTCGACCAGGGCCAGGAAATCGAAGGTCTCGACCGCAGCCGGCTCCAGGAGCGGCTTCAGGCTTTCTTTGACGACTGAGGAAACGGGCACGCCCCGCTCTGCTAACAGGATCTCGTTCGCTGCGCCAGAGTTGGTGAAGAAGTCGATGAACATCGCCGCTTCCTCGGGATGCTTCGATTGCGACGTGATGGACCAGAACATCGAAGGCTTGACGTAGTTCGCCGATTGGCCGCCCTCGAGCCTGGGTATAAGGAGCATCTTAAAGTGGCGATCCGGGCCGGCCGCTGTCTGCATGGCAACGAGCTGGTTGCTCCACAACATCATCATGGCTGTCTTGCCGGTGACCAGGGGATCTTGTTCCACGGTGCGTTGTTGACCACCCTGGGCATCATACTCCTCCTGGGTTTCGGTCGCACCCGCTTCCTGCAGACGCAGAAGCATGTTCAGGTGATCGATCATTGGCTGGTCGTCGGCATACCCAAGCGCCTTGCCATCCTCGGAGAACACCCATTCCCCAGTGGACTGGTAGAGCGCCTTCCAGAGATGATCGTGGGCGAGCGGAGCCGAGCTGCACTCAATACCCAGCTTGTCGTGCAGCTCGAGGCAGATCTGCTCGAAATCGGCCCAGGTCCAATCGGCAGGCGGCAGATCCACGCCGGCTTTCTCGAAAGCGTCGAGGTCAACCGCGATCCCGAGCGAGTTGGTACCCAGGTTAACGCCGTACAACTTGCCGCCAATCCGACCGCCATCTAGTGCCGCATCGGCCACGTTGGAGAAATCGAGGACGCCGGAGTCTACGTAATCGTCCAAAGGAGTGAGGAGGCCGTTGTTCACCCACTCTTCGATCCTGGCGTAGTCCTGCTGCATCACGTCCGGCAAATTGCCTCCGGCGGCCTGGGTCGCCAATCTGGTCCAATGGTCGTTCCAGACGGCAAACTCATAGGTGATCTTGATCCAGGGGTATTTCTGTTCGAACAGCTTAATCGTCGCGATCGTGCGAGTGTGCCGGTTTTCAGAGCCCCACCAGGCGATTCGCAGTTCGACGGGCTCCTTTACCTCGGGTACGGGGGTGACTTCGACTATCTTTTCGACCTCCTTTTCAACGACGACGGTCTTTTCGACCGCGACCTCCTTTTCAACGATGACCGTCTTCTCGACCACGACAGTTTCGGGTACCGATGGGGCCGGTGCAGCGCATCCGACAACGATCAGCAACGAGACTGCCAGCGCGACTAAAAGGAACACCAGGCCTTTTCTCTTCTTAGAGCACATTTTTCTCCCTCCATTTGAATTTTACATCAGCTTCGAGACTTCATCAATACCCATAACATAGGCTGGTCTATCACCTCCCTTCCTGACTTCAGGGGATATCAGGTTAGCCCCAATCCCGATTTGCACTTTCGACCGGTTTATAGCACAATGAGACCGGACTGAGGAACAATGAGGAGATCATCTTGCACTACTGACATGAAATAGTATACCAGAAATTGTAAGTTGATTTCTGCCTAAAGTCCCACAGTAGTCTCAGCTTAGTATCAGAGTAACTGCTCACCCTCCCGGAGCGAAGCCCCCCCACGGGGCAGGTTTGGGCAGATATCAAAGCGGAAGCTGTTGCCCCACTTGGCAATTCAGGCGCAGAATGCCCACTCAGTCAACCTGCCCTGTGGGGGGGCTTCGCTCCGGGAGGGTAGGCTGAGTAGTTACGTATCAGATCAGACAGTATTATTGTATGTTCAGTCAAGACGAGTTCCGCGAGCAGGTCAGAGATGCCCTGCACCACCTGTATGATTACCCCTATCTTGAAAGCCATCCCCTGGCTCTGCAATGCTGGCCTGAGGTGAGGCGAGGAGGGCCGAGCCGCGCCCATCGGTTCAACCGTCTTTTGCTGGAAAGCATTGAGGAGTTGAACCCACCCGGCGAAGTCGCCGCAGACACATCGCACGTTCGATTCTATTCACTCCTCGTATACCGTTACGTGGAGGAATGGCCGCTGCTGGATATTATGCGGAAATTGGGGTACAGCCGGAGTCAGTACTTTCGCGAGCAGCAAAAGGCTGTCACGATGCTGGCGTCTGTGTTGCGCGAGAGACTCCTGCAGGAAGCACCTTCACCCACCGAGTTGGATAACCTGCTGGATGCCGAGGCCGAGCGCGTTCTCGTCCAGCGCGAAGCCGTGGATCCTATCGAGGTCGTCCAGGGGGTGTTGGAAGCGGTCAATCCCCTCGCTAAGCGACACGGCGTGGCATTGGCACAAGATTTTGGCCCCCGATTGCCCCCTATCTACGGCAGCCGCACTTTACTGCGCCAGGTGTTCCTCAAGGCCTTGAGTAATCTGATCATCCGACCGGGCGCCCAGCGGGTCTATATCAGGATGCGCCATGAAAGGCAGAAAGTGACAGCCGAGTTGCTTATCGAGCCTGGCATACCAGGTTTTCGACCAGATGACGTCGATGATCGCCGTATGCCGGACATGGATGCCGTACAACGCCTGGTAGAGATGGCAGGCGGGCACTGGCAGGGGCTTGAGGCCAGGCCTGAGGGCTGCACGTGCCGTTTCGACTTTCCGACCGATAATCAGAAAGTCCTTCTGGTCGTTGAGGATAACGAGGCGGTCATTCGGGCTTTCCGTCGCTACCTGGCCGGCTACGACTATCAGGTGGTGGGTGCCACAACTGGCGCCGAGGCGTTGCGGCTCGCGCGTGAGGCGAGTCCCGCCGTTATTACGCTTGACGTTATGATGCCTAACCAGGATGGTTGGGAGATCCTTCAGTCACTGAAGAACGATCCCGCCACTCAGCACATTCCGGTCATTATTTGTTCTGTGCTGGAGGACTCTGAACTGGCTCATTCATTAGGCGCCAGTGCATGCCTACGCAAGCCCGTCACCCAAGCTGACCTGCTGTCCGCGCTGAATAATCTATCTGGCATGGCGTAGTGGCGAGGAAACGCCGACAGCGTCAAGAATGGAGCGCAGGCAGGTGAGCGCTTCCTCATTCGTGAAACCAGTCCCAGTGTACACAGACAAGATCCTCCCGCCCAGGCGGCGCTCCTCCTCAGGGGTACGCGTGTAAGCGGTGATCACTGCCACCGGTATGTGGCACAGTTCGGCGTCTTCGCGCATCTGAGTCAGCACGGAGTAACCGTCTATGCCCGGCATAACCAGGTCCAGGAGAACCAGGTCCGGGCGCTGGCGTCGCATCTCGCACAGGCCCTCCTGACCGTCATACGCGTGTACGACCCTGCAATCGCGCCCGGTAGCCTGGATCACGCGGGAAAGGATGCGAGCCATGCGTGGGTCGTCGTCCACCACCAGAATGCGGCGCACACTCTCATCCAGCCGACCGAGCAGAGCCGTGAGCGCCTCACGCGTAATGGGCTTAACCAGGTAATCTGTCACGCCTAACGATTGTCCCAACTGGCGTTCTCCTACCAGGGGACAAAGAGCAATGGGCAAAGAAGACTGGCCTAGCAGCCGCCGTAGTTCACGCAGTTGCTGGCGTGCCCGTTTTCCCTGGGCAAGATTGAGGACCACTGCCCGAGGATGCAGTTCGTCGATCAGCGTGGGAACTTCCGAGATGTCCTCAACCGGCACGACCTGGTATTCTTCCAGTCCTTTCTCCAAAGTCCGCACAATGGATGAATCCCGATCCAGAAACAGCAGCGTGCGACCACGTCCGCTGGGGCGTCTCAAAGGAGGTTCTGGAGTCCTATACGAAGTGCTAACCTTGAATGATTCAGCTTCTGCCAGCGGCAAAGTAAAGTGGAAGCGACTCCCATGGCCAGGCACTCCGTTACTTTCTAACCAGATGTGCCCGCCATGCATCTCTACGAATCTCCTGCTGATTGCCAGTCCCAATCCACTTCCATCCTGACGTCGAGTGATAGAACCGTCAAGTTGCCGAAATTCCTCAAACACCTTGTCGTGCTCGCTGGGAGGAATCCCTATTCCCGTGTCAGCCACGGTCACCCTGACCTGCCCTTCTTCGAGGGAGGCCTGTAGGGTGATGCGACCGCTATCGGTGAAGCGCCGGGCATTGTTCAAGAGATTGAGCAGCACCTGTCGCACCCGGGCGCGGTCTATGAAAACCGGCGGTAGATCCTCAGGTAATTCGGCGCTTAGAGTGATATCTCTGCCACGCAAAAGTGGGCGTATCACGTCAAGCGCTTCGTTGATCACATCGCGTAGTTCGACAGATTCCAGGTAGATCCTCATCTGGCCAGCTTCAATCTGTGACATATCCAGCACATCGTCTATCAGGCGAAGCAGATGCTTGCTGCTACGGTAGA
>JAHELX010000527.1 GCA_024643945.1 Anaerolineales bacterium | reverse complement strand
GGCGCCCCTCACCCCTGGAGGGCCCAAGCGGGGCCCCTTCTCCCCATCGAGGGATGGGGGGCGAGGGGGGACGAATCCTTGCCGCCGGGTCCCGCCCGCACAGGGCCAAGGGCCTCCGTGACACACTTCCCCGCATCGGCGATCGGCACATTCATGTCCGGGCGTGAAGGATTCTGGGTGCCGGCGACGGGATACCCCGCGACACAAAGCAGATCCTTCCTCGCTTGCGCTCCTCAGGATGACACGCCCCGTTGCCGTTAGCGCCTCAGGATGAGAGGCCCCTTACCCCCGGACTACCCAGGCGGGGCCCCTCTCCCCACCGGCGGGGCGAGGGGGAGGGAAGAATTCTTCCTGGAAGGCTCCTCCAACGCCGGGAAAGAATATACAGGCGCTGGTGGGTCCGTCCCCGTTGGACGGCTCGTCCAATGCGGCTCGACGGCCCAGGCCTTCCGTCCCTGACGGCGGGGACTTCGCGGCTAAAGCCGTGCCGTTTCGCGGCCTCGCCCCTCGCCGCGGCATCCGCTTGACGCGGGGTATTGAGAGAGTTAACCTGCGCCCGTGAGTGCGCCTCCCAGCGGGATCGCCAACGCCGCGAACCCCCTCAAGCCGCCCGCCGGCAACCTGACCGCCGACGGCGTGACCAGCTACGCCTGGAACGGGCCCGGCCTTCTCAAGACGGCGGGCTCGACCACCACCACCTACGACGGCGACGGCAAGCGAGTGAAGAATTCGGCGGGCATCACCTTCTGGACCGCGCCCAGCGGGGGCCAGCTCTCCGACACCCCGGGCGCGGCGGTAAGTGCTGGCGGTGATAAACTACAATTGGTCCGGAGCAAAATAACGAGATTGTGTCATGCCGCGAGAGAGTATAACTCAGGCCTTAACTGAAAGACGCAGACCTGAAAGGTCTGCGCCAGCCCGCGTCCATTTTCATAACACAGATGCGAACGGAAATCTGATTTTCAGCTTCGGTTGTGCTCTCAGCCGGTGCGACAACGGGCTCGACTTCAGCCATGATCAAGGGACCACATTTCATGTTGACACGGCAGACCCCTATGTTGATCTCACAAGTGCGTTTATGCACTTTGGTGTTGACGTTCTCGGTGGCAATTTCGTGTGGGTGGTTATCCCTAGGCACTGAGTTTCCACCGCAGAGGAATTCAACTACTGCACACAAGATGCCGGACGAAGCCCAGATGGCACGACCCATCTGGACGCTTGACGTGGGCGCTTTGGGGTTTGCAAATCCGCACAGACCTGAGACATCGACCGGCCCATTCCCCCGTGACCCTATCTGCTATTTGTCGGGTAGCCAAATCGTAGTCACCTTTGTGACAAGGGAGGCGGTCGAGGGCATTCCGTTGCGCGGCCAGCCTGACGCGCACTTACCCTTCCGGCTCCATGCCCTGTTCGTCGATGCTATGACGGGACAAGTGCGCACTACCCTGACGTGGCCGACCGCTTCCGCGAGATCATGTGTGTTCTCCGCCTCTCAGGGAAAGTTTGTAGTCTTTACGCCAGACAAGCTGTGGCTGTATTCCCCCCGACTCGAACAGCTAAAGGGCCTCGATCTGCCTTTACGCATTGAAGCTACTTGGGAATCCTGGGAACTCCATGCCTCTCCTGGAGGCAGGTATCTCCTCATCGATTACGATTCCATATCAAATGAAAAGCTTGCTGAAGTGCTTCACAAGGCAATCGCACAGCGCGACCATGACCTCGAATCGAGGACGCTTGCACAGGTAGAAGAGGGAGCAGTCCTGCTAGACACTGAGCAACTCCGAATCCTTCAGACCTGGAAAGTGAAGTCTGGCCCTACTCACGAGCGGGCGCCGAGAAGCGTCTCGGAGGAGGGCCTGGTGCTGTTTGGAGGTAAGGTTGGCAAGGTTGGCGGTCCTTGGCACCTGCTATGCTCTAACCCTAGCGCACCCCCCCATTGTGGCACAGGGCCGTTTGTCAACGATCGGACTGTTTTTTCCCTGAGAAAGAAAGGTGCGAGGGCATCAGGGTTCGACCTCATCGATATACGCGGCGAACCCGTGTTCAGCGATTCTTTCCCTGAACGCGAGTTTTGGCAATATCCAGTCCGCCGCTCGCCTGGCGGGCAAAGGTTTGCTCTCGCCTTTGATGAAGGC
This sequence comes from Anaerolineales bacterium, assembly GCA_024643945.1. The sequence continues at coordinate 2,613 of JAHELX010000527.1, read as the reverse complement.
AAGGGAGGGATTGCGGCACTGGATATTGCTCCCCATTACTTTTTGAAGCGCATCGTGGTGTTTGACCTACCTACCCTTAAGTGGGTTTACAGACTCGATGGAAAGCGACAGCGGATAGCAAGTATCTCTGGCCTTGCGGTCTCACCCGATGGTTTGCAGCTCGGGCTCATTGATCAGAATGGGATTCTTCGCGTGTACAGACTCCCCGAATCAAAGAGGGGAGCTGGCGCACATATGAAGAGCGGGTAGCGCAGAGTTGTTTTGTAACTCTGCGGCTTGTGATAAGGCATTCTATTTAATAGTAATATGGTCTGTCATAATGGCTGTGAGGCGTGATGGCAAGAAACATCGACGAAGAACCGCAGAGTATTGCGCGCCTGCGCAAAACTCTGCGCTACCTACTTGGGTGCCTCCGCTCGCGTACTGAACGAGGTGAGGGACGATGGACCTTAAGGATGTCGGCGAAGTCATTGGTTTGAGGAAAATCGAGATCGTGTCGGAAGATGGCAACAGGGAAGTTGTGGTGCAACTCGGCAAACCTCAGCCTTTTCCGGATTCATCTGGATTTTTTTGCCCGATCCAAATCGTGGGGGTGGGAGATGAAAAAGTGAGGTACGCAGGTGGCGTCGACGAAATCCAGTCGCTGCAACTGGCCCTAAAAATGGCCGGTGTGCTGTTAGAAACCCTTGCTCCGGAAATCCGTGGCAAGCTCCGATGGAAAGGAAATGACGACCTCGGGTTTCAGACCTCCTAGTGCTGGCTGCCTAGTGGCGGAAGGAATTTTGCGGCATTCTCGCGGGTGGCGCATACATCGCGCAGGCTGCGATGTGTGCGGTTCTTGGGAAGCTCGACCAGCGGGTAGAATCTCTCTTGGTTGTAAAGCGAAAGGCTGAGGTAACCTCATGCCACCTCCTGGGGCTGCCGGACCGGTCCCGCTCCCGCCAGGCGTCAACGCATTCCTTGGGTTCCACCTTGTTTGTGTCCAGACGAAAATGGGCGGCGTCGCTAACCCTGCAAACTGTTCCCTGTATTTCCTGGGAACGAATCTTGGTTCAATCCTTCTGGCTGCAGACTTGGCTGCTCCTAATCTTGTGATCGCCGGCTGGCGCAGACCTTTCAGGTCTGCGGGATGAGGAATGTCAGGGCGTGCGGTCCATGCGGAGGAGTGAGGTGTCCCCGAGGTGGTAGAACCGGAAACTCGACCAAGGCCACAGGTCGGGAGAGGCGACCAGACCGCGTTTGACGGGATTGCCATGCATGTAGTCGAGTTTCTCCAGGCGTTTTCTCTCGCTGAAGATTCCAAAGGGATAGAAGCGGCGCTGCCAGAGGCGGAAGGCGGTCTGGTCGTGAACGGAAGGGGGAAGCCGCAGCCGGGCAAGGGTTCGCGCGCACCCAGGATGGTGGGGGTGGGCCCGAAGGGTCCGCAAAAGGCTCGCGGCGGTTCGCTGCTTGAGTTGTTGGACGAGGCGGCTGGTGGATTCGGCGGGTTGCGGCCAAATCAAGAGATGGAAATGCTCGGGCATCAGAACCCAACCGAGAAGGCGGAAGTGGAATTCTGCCCGGACCTCCTCCAGCACCTTCACAAATTCACGACAGAGTCCTGGACGGGTGAATAAGGGCACGCGCCGGTAGGTGCTGGCAGTGATAAACTGCAATTGGCCGCGAGCAAAATAACGAGCATGTGTCATGCCGGGAGAGAGTATAACTCAATTGTTAACTGAAAGACGCAGACCTGAAAGGTCTTCGCCAGCCGGCGAGGATGTGTCATGCCGGGAGAGAGTATAACTCAATTCTTAACTGAAAGACGCAGACCTGAAAGGTCTGCGCCAGCCCGCGCGTCATGCCGGGAGAGAGTATAACTCAATTCTTAACTGAAAGACGCAGACCTGAAAGGTCTGCGCGGGTGGCGCATACGTTCCGCGGTTTGGAATGTATGCGGCACGTCCATGCTGTAGGATGGACGCCAAATCTTGTAGGATGGCCCAATGCCTGGGCAGAAGCATTATTACGGCCTGAATCACCTTCACTTTCTGACCCGCAGCACGTATCACCGGGTGCGGCTGTTTGACTCGGAGAGGTTCAAGCGCCGGTGGGTGCGAACGCTGGACGAACTTCGGCGTGGACTGGGTTTCAAGATCATCGGATACGTTCTGATGCCCGAGCATTTCCATCTGCTGATCTGGCCCTGGGGGGAGGCGGATCCGTCTCAAATCCTGCAGAAGCTGGAGGACCGGACGGCGCTGTTTGTCCTGAAGAATTTGAAAGAGAATCCCATGCATCCCTGGTGCCGCAAAATGCTCGATCAGGTGCGGCTCCCCGCGACCGTTCATCATCATGCGCACTTCCGGGTCTGGCAACGACGGGGTTATGACCTGAACGTCTGGAGCCCCAAAAAACGGGATGAGAAACTGAATTATATGCACAACAACCCGGTGGCCCGAAAGCTGGTCGACCAGCCCGGCGACTGGCCGTGGTCAAGCTGGAGATTCTATTTTCTGAATGATGCTTCGTTGCTGTCCATGGACCGAATCCTGTGACCGCATACATGCCAAAAGACGGCACGTATGCGCCACCCGCGGGATCGCAAACGCCGCGAACCCCCTCCAGCCGCCC
>JAHELX010000526.1:931-4765 GCA_024643945.1 Anaerolineales bacterium | reverse complement strand
TCGTTATCCAGGTCGCCAGCCTCCAGCGCGTAAACCCGGTTCCCGCTGCTGCGGATCGTGTGCGTCGGCCACAAGCCATGGAAAGGGGAGCCAGTATTCTGCGCAGCAATAATCTGGCCGCCTTCGTTGCCGAAGATAGCATCCAGGTCGCCGTCGCCGTCCAGGTCTGCCGTAACCAACGCCCGCACGTGTGTGGAACTGGCCGCCACGTCGGGGCCCAGGTTTTCAAAGAGGAAGCTGCGATGAATCTGTTCGTTTTCAATAGTTTGCAACTCGTCGGCGCTGGAGTTACTCTGGCCGTAGATAATGTCCTGATCACCGTCGAGGTCCAGGTCACCGGCGGCCAGCGTGTTGACAGCGGCATCGCTGTCGTCCAGGTCGGTGCGACTCCAGGTGCCTGCGAAGGGGTCGTCATCTCCGGGCCCTTCCCAAGGATTTTGCCACGATTGGACCGCGTTGGCGGTAGTGGCGGCCCCACTGAGTAGGTCGAGGTCGCCGTCTTTGTCCAGGTCGACGGCGAAGAGATCATTGATGGCTCCGGCGGCATCGCCGATGTTGGCCGAGTTCCAGCCACTGCCAAAAGGAGCAGCGCCCGGGTTTTCCCAGACGATGACATCGTTGGCGCCGTCGCCGCTGGCGAGGTCGGGATCGTCGTCACGATCCCAGTCTCCCACAGCCAGGGCCAGCCCATCCCCATTGAGAGTGCCCAGGTCCCTGGTGGTGGCCCAACTGCCGCCGAAGGGATTTCCCCGGGGATTGCGCCAGATTTTGACGTTGTCATTACTACCACCACTCACGGTGGCGATGTCGAGCCAGCCATCCCGGTCGAAGTCGGCCAGGGCGACATCGTTGAGAGGCTGGCTTCCCCCCATCACCAGTGGCGCACCCCAGGTGCTCGTAAAGGGGTCAGTACCGGGACTCTGCCAGAGGCGGAGTTTCCCGCCCCCGTCAACAGCCACCAGATCAAGTGCACCGTCGTTGTCCAGGTCCCCCACGGCCACTGCCAGCAGGTCATCGGTGGTAGCGGCGAGCGTGGCGCTGACACTCCACGCGCTGGCGAAGGGGGTTGTGGCAGGATTGCGCCACAACTGAATCTGCTCAGTGCTAATGCTACCGCCGGTGACGCTGACCAAGTCAAGCCAGCCATCGTGATCCAGGTCGGCTATGGCTACATCGCGTATGGTATCGGCGGCGGTGCCCACGAGGGCGTCGGCACCCCAAGTGTTGACGCTTGAGCCGGTCTTTTCTCGAATGCGCAGCGAACTGCCACTGTTGTAGGCCAGGTCGAGGAGTCCATCATTATCCAGGTCGCCTGCCATCAGGGCCAATACGTCGCCGCTCACGTCCCCGGCGTCAGCGGCGCTGGCGAAGGAATGGGTATCGCCCTCTATCGGCGCGGTTGCCTTCGCCGCCGTTGGCCAGCCGACCAACAGGACTATGGTCAGGAAAAGAGCTACAAAAGGAGAGAAAATTACTAAACATAAAGAAAGTGCGGTCTTTGTTGTCGCCTTCATTTTTGTATGCCCTCTGGTGATGAAGAAATCATTTTAATGCGAACTCAGGCAATCCTAAGCTTGCGCATATATGTGTGCACACATTGCCGCACAAAGAGTATAACGGGTTTCAATGATAAAGCCATAAGAATATACTTAAAAGAACGTTAGAATCAGAGACCTGGTTGAGTCCGCTTTTTGAGAAGGAAGCCCCTTCAGCAAAGTCCAAAGGGGAAGTCGAGTTGCACAGGCCTGGAAAGCGGAACAAGGTGAGAAGATGGTTTACTGAGAAGTCACTTCTGCCTCCGACGCGATGCCAAACGAATCTGGTCCCAGGTAGAAGCGATCACCTTTCCGTAACTCCAGATAAGTTAACTGACCACCGCCGGGCAAGGGATGTGTGGCTGCGCGTTGAGGCGTGTCATTAAAGGCCACCAGATTATCATCGAACAGAATGACAAAGCTTGTGCCATCCGCCGCAGGCATCAGGCCCAGCTCTTGGGGCGTGAAAGCTTGGGTTTCCTGCCAGGGATTCTGTGCCTGGCCCTCACCCAACTCCCATTTGGAGATAATGCCAAATCTGATCAAAGGGTAGGCAGGCAGATAGTATTGCAAATGTCGCCAATTGCTGCCTACCAGGGCCGTGTTATTGGGGGTGAACTCACGTTGGACTACCGCCAGCCGATCCTGGTAATACGCATCCTGCCGGCGAATCGTGTCCCAGGTCAGTATTTTGAAGCGTTCACCTCCCAGGGGAAAGGTAGGTACCACCAGAAAGAGAGCCAGATTGAACACAACAACTCCCCCCGCAACCCCCAACCAGAGGAGGCGACGGCTGGCTGTCAGACGCCGCAAACTCTCGGCGCTGATGATGAAGAGGGCCGGAAGAAAAACAAACACGAGCCCTTGCTGTCCCATGTGGATGAACGTATAGAAAAGGAGCGAAGGCACCATCCACAGAGCCAGAACCCAGAACCTTCGGCGTCGCAGGATGCCTTCCGGCTGAACCAGTCGCCAGGCGCCGTAGGCGAAAGCAGGCAGCATCGCCAGGCTTCCGCCATACAGGGTATACATGCTCAGTTTGCGCAGGTTGCGGCTTAGCCCCCACAGACCACCACCACTTACAATCGAGGTAGTCGTGTTGAAATTGAGATAATATGTTTGCAAGGTCTGATAATAGCGTAGTGCCCCTCCGCTCAGCCAGAGCAGGGGTATAAACCAGGCCAGGTCTACCAAGGCCAGCACAACCAGAGCCAACAGACCGCGACGCCAACCGAGGCGCCAACCGGCGAAGAAAGCCAGCGGCATCAGAAAAACCTGCGTCTGGGGTCGCAGCCCACCAGCGACCCCCAGGGCAATCGCAGCCAGTATCGCCCTCTCTGAACGGCCCTCGACGACCTGGTATAGTAGCAGTACAACAGCAATCACTATAAAAGCGTCGAGGCTGTGAGGCAAGGCGACTTCACTGTAGAACCAGAAGAGAGGACTTGAGGCCAGGAACAGGGCAGCCAGCAGCCCCGTCACCCGATTGAACATAACGCTCCCCAACTTGTAGAGAAAAACTACCGCCAGGCCACTGCTGACTATGCTGAGGCCCACCATCGTTCGTTGGGGGTCGCCGACCAACCAATTGACCACTCGTGCCAGGAAGACGTAGAGAATGTAACCAGGCATCTGGGGTTGGTCAGTAGCAACGTCGAAACGGCCCAAAGCAAAAGCAAAGTTGACTGAGTCCCAATGATAGAGAATGTGGCTTTGAAAAGGGAGGCGCGAGAGCAGCCCCAACAGAAACAGAGCAATTGCCACAACAGAATCTTGCCGCCAGGCCGAACGTAGCAGTTCGACCCCGGCATAACCCTGCCTCTGAGGCAGAGATGAGCTTTGAGAAGATAAAATCCTCATTGGTAGGACCTTCCAGGCATTGAGTAACCTATCGTCGCTGCAGAATACGCCTACCTACAAAAACGGCAGCAATGATCAAAGCAGCCGGTATCAAACTTTGCAGCATCAATAGAACATCATCGTTCTCTGTGAAGATCGCGTCGAGCACGCCGGGTGGGACAGGATCTGATGCGACTTCAGGCATAGGTGTGGCAGTGGGTGTAGACACCAGCCCTGCCAGCGAGGTGGGAGTGGGGGTAGAGACAGAGGTGGGCGTTGGCGGCAGTGGTTGGGGAGAGGCCAGTGATTGACTGGCACTATACCAGACGTAGCGCTCCTGCTCTGCATCCGGTTGTCCCTCAGCGTACGTGTGCCACACTGCGTGCAACTGATTCCCCCGAGACACGACTATTTTGGGGTACATACCCACTTGGAGGTACTGCCCGCGCCGCTGCTCAGA
>JAHELX010000526.1:0-921 GCA_024643945.1 Anaerolineales bacterium | reverse complement strand
CCCCGGCTGGAATCCTCTCGTGATAACTTGCCGGTCGCTACCAGGTGTATAGTTCCTGCGCTATCAACTGCCATGTCATAAGCATCGAATGGAGTAGGGCTATAGGCCAGGATTCCTGGAATGGCAGCGGGCGGCGTCCAGGATTCGCCCCAATCTTTCGACCAATCGTAGTAGATCAAATCTCTCGTCCGGGAACGCCATACGACCAAAACTCCGCCTTGCCCATTACTGGCCGACGCGATTCGAGAATTTGTGTTTTCAGGATAAGAGAAACTCGACGGTGATGACCAGGTCTCCCCCCCATCCTGAGAGAAAGTGAGCACACCTCTGTAAGATGTACCGCCTGTGCCTGATGCCAAGACAATCCCCTGCCCTCCTTCATCCCAGGTCACGTAGATTGCATCGCTGCTGTCTATTTTGATCTGACCCCTTCCCTCGCCCACAGGCGAGTTGGAGAGGTTCACCGGGGCCGACCAGGTTCGGCCGCCATCCTCAGAACGCCGGTAAAAGATGTCGGGCAGGTAATCAAATGAGTCGCCGTCCTCCCCGGGGACGGGGACTGTCTGATCCCATATCACGTGAATAGCGCCCTGGCTATCGGTGGCAATGTCGGATATGTAGGCAACTTCACCGCTCACGGGGCTGGGTCCAGACCAGGCGAGGGCAGATGCGCTGGCGTCTGAAGCGGACTTCATGTAGAGCACCTCGTTCCCTGGCTTGACAGTCATATAAGTATGACCAAAATAATCGGCAGCCAGAGCCAGGCGGAAGATGACACCGGCTGGGCTCCATCGTGAAAACACATCGTTTGGCTCAGACCAAGAACCATTATCCCGAACAATGTGCATTGCTGAGTGGACAACTTCTACACCTGACCCGGATCGCCTTTCCCAACCCTCCAGGTGGGTCTCCCAAACCACG
>JAHELX010000525.1 GCA_024643945.1 Anaerolineales bacterium | reverse complement strand
TATGGTACAACCCGGCAATCAGTGCCAACCCGGCTAAACCACTGATAGCCGGTGTAGCAGAGAATTCATCGGCGGCGAAGACGAGCCCCAATCCGATCCCGGCCAGGATGATGCCGATGTTCTCGACGCTGTGGTTGGCCAGGGCCGATTTCAAATCCCGGCAGGCAATGGCGTAGAAGACGCCGACACTGACTGTGAGGCCGGCCAGCAGCAACACCAGCCAACCCCACCACCAAGATACTGGCCGTAGGAACTCAAAGAACACGCGCAGCATGGGATAGACCGAGACCACCTTGATGAGAAGGCCCAATGTCAGAGCGTGGGTGGTGGTCGGTGAGTAAGGGTGGACAACGGCAACCCATACGTGGGCTGGCATCAGGCCGGCCTTGATCCCAAACCCAATCAGGGCCAGGATGAAGATCAGCCCAGCCAGACCTGGGGACCCTACCTGGTCGAGCTCCCGAAACACAGTGAAGCTAAAGCTGCCGGCGCGGATGGCCAGGGCTATGAACGAGGCTGTGACGAAGATGACGCCGATGTGGCTGGCGATCAGATAGGTCTTGAAAGCAGCCTTGGCCCCATGCATCTCCTCAGCCGGTGTCTCTTCCTGCTCAAGCAGCTTGTCATGTTTGTACAACACCAGATAACTGAAGAATAGCGTCATACACTCAAGGGAAAGCAGGAAGAAAAACGCATTGTCGGCTACGATGACCAGCAGGGTAGACAGCACAAACAGGTTGTACACGCCGGCGATGCGCCGCCGCTGGGGTACGTCCTGCAGCCAGCCGAACGAATACAGCCCAACTATTGCCGCCATACCGCCCGTCAAAACCAGGAAGAAGGCGGCCAGACGGTCCACATAGAGTTCGAGCGCCAGGGGAGGCAAATTGCCAACGAGGGGGCCCACCTCCACAAGCATCTCTGGAAATGCCATTGGCCGTCGCCAGAAATAGAAGCCGGCCAAAGCGGCTGCCGCTCCCCCAAGAACGGCAAAAAAGAGCGACAAATGGGTAGCCTGGACCGGCTTAAACCGAGGCAAGAAGGCCGCCAGCCCGCCCAGGCTGAAAAGGGGGACAATAACCAGGATAAAAAGTCTAATCTCAGACAAAGCCATCCCTCTCCATTTCGGCCGCTATGACATCCAAGGCTTCGCTCTCCAGATTCTCCTGCCGGCGCCGGCGCCGCAGCCAGCGGTGAAAAAGGGGCACCGTGAAGTGGAAGCGTCGCTGTTCGTCGGGCGACACAGCATTGGTGATCTTTTCGACCCAGTCCATGCCATCTTTGAACTGTAACTCGCGCCACTCGAGCGGGTTGCCCGCCTGGTCCTCCACAGGCCGGCGAGACCGTTCGCCAAAGGCAGCCTCCAGTCGCTCCAGCACTTGCTGGCGGATTTCGGTGCGCTTGAGCCGTGCCGGGCTGTCGTCCACAATTAACAGGATCAGCTTGCCTACCCCGTTGGTGTCGGACCAGTAGAACTCGAAGTGGCTGTGGGCTGTCTCCTGTTCCTCCACGATCTGGTTGGCGCTGGCTTCGATTGCCTCATTCAGGACGAAGTTGGTCCGCTCCTGGTTCAAATAGGCGATGAGCTTGCCGCAGAAGAGCTGGATAAAGGCCGGGTGCAAGCCTGTTTCCTTCAAAAGAGACACGATAGCGTCCGAGCGCCAGTAGACGCGCTCCTTCAGGCTGGGAACAACCACCAACCGCTGGGCGGCGCCTGGGGACAGTTGGCCGAGTTCAACAATACGAAAAACGTTGAACCAGGGGGAGCCGACCGACTTGCTCTCCTTGTACAGGCCCAGAGTGCTGGCGATGATCCAGGTCAGCCGCTGTTCGTGCGAGACCACCGTGCGCAGGGCGATATCCAGGTCCCGTCCTTGGGGACGGTAGACCTCGTCGTACTCGTCGAGGAGAACCACCACATGCCGGTCGGGGCGTTGCCAGCCGAGTATGTGTTCCAGTTGTTCCTGTATGGCTGTGGCGGCGCCTATCTCTCGCGACCGCGTCGTGTAATTTGCCACGATCGCCTGGGCAATTGTCTGCTGAATACCCAGCGCCTGGCAGATCTGCTCTAACAATGCCCGGAAGAACTGGTCGATGTGGGTCAAATCATCCTGGATAGCGACCGACTGCAAGGTGACAAGTACTGGACGCACCCGGTCCAGATCGGGGTTCCATTCGGGCGGGACATCGAACGAGCGCCGGGCGTCGGGCTCCTCGAGGGCGCGCTGGAGCATGTAGAAAAGGGAGGTCTTGCCCATGCGGCGTGGGCCGCGCAATAGGACGTTCTGTTTACCACCTGCCGCCAGCAGGGACAGGATGTCTAGCAACTCCGCCCGCCGGCCGAAGAAGTCACCTGGTTCCTGAATCGGACGGCCAAACTGGTAACGATTCACTTTGACCTTGAAAGGTAGCGGCTCCAGGTTACGTACCTCCGGCCGGAACGGCCGGCTGCCTTCTTGCTTTTGATCGTGCTCGTCGCGGTAGGTATAATTCAAGGTCAGGGTCACATCCGGGAGCAGCGGCCGGACAGGATAGGTGAAGGTTTCAGACGCACCGGAAGGCAGCGAGCCAATTTCGCGGACTGATGATCCTTCCAGGAGTTCGAATTCACCCGTTTGTACCAGCACGATCTCAATGTCTCTGGCGGGTACCCGGCCGATGTTGGTGACCTCAAAATGCAGGTCCGGCTCCGTCTCGAGATCCAGCCAGAGGTTTCTGAGGCCAATCTCCAAGATGGCACTGGCTTCCAGCCCGCCAATCAGCTTCTCAACCTCCCCGATTTCCTGGTCGTAGGCGAAGCGTAGGATGGCAGCCTCGTGGGGCAGGGCGAAGAGCAGATCCTGATGATGCTTGAGGTTACCATTGAGTCTCTGGAGCTCCCTGAGCAAGGCCTCTACGTCCCGCTCCAGGCTTTCCTGTACGTGCCGGCGCTCGTCCCGCAGGGCAAGAAAAGTTTGCCAGGCCCGGCCGAGGAACGGCGATAGCCTGACCGAGCTTTCCAGCCGAGACGAGGCGACTCTCAGTATTCTTGGCACGTCAGTCGGGGGTAGGTCGGTTTCTGTATAGGCATAGTGATCAGGAGACCGTGACGCGCTGAAACCGATGAATGGATGCAACACTACCTCCTCAATCCGGATCAGGCGCTCGGCCTCTGTCTGGCAGGTAGTTAGTGATCCTCGTTCATTACTGTGATCCTGGGATGCTCGCAGGAAGCCCTTCAGCAAGCGTGTCATCTCCTCCAGATTGGCCCGAATGCCCCCGGTATCGGCGCCGTAGCAATCAAACCACAAATTAAGACTATCACAATAGGCAGCAAATGTGCCTTTGGCCGATCTGGCGTGGAATTCGATAGCCTGATGCAAGGTGCGATAGCAACCGGCCAGATTCTGGTCATAACGTCCCTGGCGCCACTGCCATGGATCGTCCAGGCCGTGCAGGACGACAGACCGGATCGCCAGGTCAACCAGGACGTCGGCCGTCAACCCCAACTTGTCCCGGTCGGCCGGCGCCATGCGCAGCCCGTCAGCGACCAGCAGCCAGAGCGTTTTGGCCAGCGACCGCCCCTGGCCGGCTTTCCACAGGACTGGGCCCAGGTCAAGCCAGGTTATCTCTTCTTCGCGACCCGGCAGGGCCAACGGAGGGAGTAGAGAGAAGGCAAAGCGGCTGTATTTGGCTGGGATCCCGGCTCGAACCAAATCTGCCAGTGACCAGGTCGGGCCAGGACGGCCGGCATTCATCGCGCCTGCGCCAAACAACTGGCGATACACACGCAAGCCATCGCCTGTCTCGGCAAAGCGAGCGAAATCAGGGTCGGGGAAAAAGGCTACCAGATCCTCGACGTCTTCGGCCGAGAGCCAGGCTTCGGCCATTAGAGACACTGCAGCTTCCAGAAAAGGCACCCCAGTCTCAGTGCGGGAATAGCAGCGCCATGCCAGGTTCCGGCAGGTATTCCGCAAGGCTTCGTCCAGGCCCGCTTTACGAAAAATGTCGCGTAGCTCCAGAAAGTGCTCGGCCTGGGGATCGAGCGTGGGTTGAAATAGGCGCATCTCCTCCATAGCTACGGTCCAATCCATACTATGAACGCCCGTGCGACTCAGATCCTCAAGCTGTGACAGGTCGTCGTGGATCAGATGCCAGTCCTCCCCGCTCGCGACCCGGGCCAGGTCATGACCCGGCACCGCCGCCACCAAACTGCGAGCCTGGCCGGCCACGAGAGCCGGCAAGGCCAGTTGCAATACCTTAGTCATCCCCCGGCGATAAAGGGTACCCTCTTGTTCGCCATGAAGAGCCGACAGGTAGTCAGCCAGGTAGCACGCCAGATTTCGCATCGTGCGGTGTAGCGCGGCCTGCCGCCCTCGTTCCAGGAACAAGCGCTCGATGGCATAAAATCCAGGCCCCTTGGTCAGTACATCCGGGCGAATTGCGTCGATGGCCGATAAACCGAGGATAGGTCCGTCAAAGCCGGATAGGCCCAAATCCGGCATGTCGCGAAGGGATATGACCTGGGCCATCTCAGGCACCCTGGTTGATGGGACATCCTGGTTGTAGATCAGCAGACAACCTGGTTCGTTGGCTCGGCTGAAGACCGCAACCAGGTTCTCCAACTCGACCTGGCGCAGAGCATCTTTGATCTTATCGACCTTGTGATACGGCAGAAGTGACATGGTGTTCTCTCCTATGCCGGCGAGGTGATATGCCTCTCCTGCCAGACAAGCTGGACAAAAGCGCCGATGAACAGATTGGCTCACCTACCCATCAGTGCTTGTCTG
>JAHELX010000524.1 GCA_024643945.1 Anaerolineales bacterium | reverse complement strand
CCCGGCTCTCCTCTTCGTAGGGGGGGATATGGGTGGGGGTGGAGGTTACGTTACAATGGCGACTGAAGTGCTAGTGCCCCCTCTAGGGCAGACAGTGGATACCGTGGTGCTGGTCACCTGGTATAAAAACGAGGGTGAAGCAGTGGCCCAGGGTGACCCGCTATTTGCCATCGAGACCGACAAAGCTACCCTCGACGTGGAAGCGCCTGCTTCTGGGGTGTTGCGCCGGGTGACGGTGCAGCCGGGCGATGTGGTGAAAGTGTTGAGTGCCATTGCCCTCATCGCTGCGCCGGATGCGGCTATAGCTGGAGAGGAGGGAGGCGGAAAGGCAGAAGAGCGGAGAGGCCATAAAAGCTTGGATGCTTGGCCTGTAGGTCCCCTCTGGGGAAAGGCTGCAAGTGTGATCGGTGCCCAGCCCCTCCCGGCCCGCGCGGCGAAGCGCCCCGAATGGGGTGCGCAGCCGGGACGGGCAGCCCCGAGCCCCCAGCCTCGAGGTGGTCGTATTTTCATCTCACCTCGCGCCCGACGGCTGGCCGAGGAGCGCAATATCCCACTGGCGGCACTGCAGGCCACCGGCCCGGAAGGAGCTATCGTCGAGCGGGACGTGCGCTCCTATCTGGATACGCAAACCGTTCCTGCCATTACACCCGTAGCCCGCCGCATGGCTGAAGAAGCCGGATTGGACTGGCATGGCCTGTCTGGCAGTGGCCCGGGGGGGCGGATCACGCGCGACGACGTGGCCCAAGCTCTGAAGATGACTCAAGCGGTGAGTGAGGCCGTGCCGGCACTAACCGCGGACAACGAAGTGATCGAGGCCATTCCGGTGCGCAGTGTCCGAGCTGTCATCGTAGAGCGAATGGCCCGCAGCGTGACCACTACTGCCCATGTTACGCTTACTGCTGAGGCGGATGTCACCGCCCTGGTCGAGCTGCGCCACAAATTGATCCAGGATGGAGTGAACGTGTCGTATAACGATTTGTTCCTGTATGTCCTGGGGCGGGCGCTGCGCGAACACCCCCGACTCAATGCCTCTTTGGAAGGGGATAGCATCAAATTGTGGCGACGGATACACATCGGTCTGGCAGTGGATACAGACCGGGGCCTGTTGGTTCCGGTGGTGCGGGACGTGAATCGCAAAGGGCTGGTTGAACTTGGCCAGGATACACAAGTGCTGATCGAGCGCGCCCAGACTGGCCAATGCACGCCTGACGAGTTGAGTGGGGGGACCTTCACGCTAACTAACCTGGGCATGTTCGGGATTGATGCCTTTACCCCGCTTATCAACTTGCCGGAATGTGCCATCTTGGGCGTCGGACGCATCAAAAGGCAACCGGTGATGATTGGGGACCAGGTCGTGGGACGTCAGATGGTGTGGTTGAGCCTGACCTTCGACCATCGGCTGGTTGACGGTGGCCCGGCTGCGCGCTTCTTGCAGCGGGTCGTACAGTTGGTGGAGAGTCCGCACTTGCTCATAACTTGACAGTAGTTTTGATAGACTTGTTCAAAGGGAGGAGACGATGAGGCATCCTCTTGACTTTTTGGCCTTTGACCTGGGTGCAGAGAGCGGCCGCGCTATGTTGGGCCAATTTGATGGCCAGCAACTTCAGCTCTCCGAGGTGCATCGGTTCCCCAACGTTCCGGTGCATTTGCCGGATGGCCTTCACTGGGATGTGCTGCGCCTGTGGAGCGAAATGAAGCAGGGTATGGTCCTGGTTGCCCGTGAACGGGGAGAAACCCTGGCCGGTGTTGGCCTTGACGCATGGGGCGTGGATTTCGCTCTGCTGGATCGGGATGGCGGGCTGGTATCTAACCCTTACCACTACCGCGACAGCCGGACCGACGGTATGCTCGAGGCAGCGTTCCAGCGTGTGCCTCGCGAAGAAATATTCGAGCAGACTGGCATTCAGTTCATGCCCATTAATAGCCTGTATCAATTGCTGTCGATGGTTGTTCGCCAGTCGCCAACTCTCGATATCGCTGCAACCTTCTTGACCATACCAGACTTGTTCAATTACTGGCTCACCGGGCGAACGGTATGCGAGTTCAGCAATGCCACTACCACTCAGTGTTATGACCCTCAAAAGGGGGTGTGGGCCTGGCCATTGCTGAAAGGGCTGGGCATCCCCACTCACATCTTCCCCGAGATGGTGCAACCAGGGACCGTGCTGGGTAGTCTTTCTCCGTCCGTGGCCGAAGAAGTCGGATTGCGATCGAAGAGGAGGCTGCCAGTCATCGCTCCTGCCTGCCACGACACCGGGTCGGCCGTGGCTGCGGTCCCTGCCGAGGGTGCCGACTTTGTCTGGATCAGCTCCGGAACGTGGTCGGTCATGGGGGCCGAGCTGCCGGCCCCGGTCATAAATGAGCAAGCGTTGGCTTTCAACATAACTAATGAAGGCGGTGTATGCGGTACTTTCCGCTTTTCGAAGAACATTATGGGGCTGTGGTTGGTACAGGAGTGTCGTCGCACGTGGGCGCGCCAGGGCGAAGAACTCGCGTATGATGACTTGGTGCAAATGGCAGCTCATGCTGATCCCTTCCAGTCGGTTGTTGATCCGGATTACGGTGAGTTTCTCAAGCCGGGCGATATGCCGACGCGCATCCGCGCCTTTTGCCGGTTGACGGACCAAGCGGTGCCACAAGACAAGGGGGCCATCATTCGCTGCGTTGTGGAAGGCATCGCGCTTAAATATCGCTGGGTATTGGAACGACTGGAAGAGATTCTGGGGCGCCGTCTGGATCCCATCCACATCGTTGGCGGCGGCACGCAGAACCGATTATTATGCCAGTTCACTGCCGATGCGACTGGTCGCCAGGTGATTGCCGGACCTGTCGAAGCCACGGCAACGGGCAATATCATTATGCAAGCAATGGCACTGGGACACATCGCCTCGCTAGAGGAAGGACATGCGGTCGTACGTGACTCTTTCGACGTGGTCACCTACGACCCGGTCAGCCAGTCTGGGTGGGACGAGGCCTATGGCCGCTTGCTGACTATTATGGAGGAGACCGGCTAGTCCTCTACAAGAGGATTAGTACTTGGGCAGTTTAATTTTGAATCACTCGCAAAAACTTGTGCTTACTTTCGTTTAATGTCATTTGCATATTGACTTGCTTGGATGCATATGCTATAATATGAATATTAGTGATACCTTTAACTATCTTCTTTTCTTTCTTCCCTGGAAATTTACCTGCCACTCGATCTTCGGCTGCCAGATAAGCTCTCTGCCTTCTGCAATCAGCAAAGAGCCTAAGTTCGTGGCGATGGTGCACGTGAATACCAGGTTATTCCTCCAAGAACGACGGAAACAGATCTTGGCCTTGCTAGAGCAGGAAGGGCGGGTGTTCGTCGCTGATCTTAGCGAACAGTTTCGTGTGTCGCAGGCTACTATCCGCACTGACCTGGAGGCACTCGTTTTCCATGGCTTGCTGGTGCGTACCCATGGGGGCGCGATCGCCGTCGATCGAAGCGACCTGGAACTCTCCTTCGAAGTTCGCCGGCAATTGCATTCTCCGCAGAAACAGCGCATCGGTGCTGCAGCCAAGGCTATGGTCGAGGACGGTGAAGCCATTGCCCTTGATGCCAGCACGACCTCCCTGGCAGTGGCTAATCATGTCAAAGGTCGCCGTGAACTTACCGTCATCACCAACAGTCTCTTCGTCGCCCTGGCTTTCCTCGACGCGCCCAGTATTACTGTCTTGATGCCTGGTGGTTTTCTGCGTCCTGACTCGGCCTCCCTGGTGGGTGGTGAGAGCCACGACCTTATTAAGCAGTTCAACTTTCAGAAGGGCTTTTTTGGTGCCAAGGGACTTACTCTTGAGGAGGGACTGACTGACGTCAATAATGCCGAAGTGGCCGTCAAACGAGCGTGGGTCGCCCATGCCAAGCAGGTGATTGCCATTGTCGACAGCAGTAAGTGGGGGCGGGTTGGGTTCGCTTCTTTTGCCTCGATTGACCAGGTGGACTGCATTATCACCGACGAGGGCGCACCGCCAGATATGCTAGCAGCGCTTCAAGAAGCAGGTGTAGACGTGGTCATCGCCTGAGCCGAACTTATAATACCCATCGTGGCCATACCAACCCTTGCGAAGGTTGCGAATAACCTGGCTAACAGGGCAGTTTTCGGTAGGCCAAGGCATTTTCGCTCTGAAAACTCTCACCAACCTTCGCAAGGGTTATCTGCCCTGGTGCAAAGGAACTTCTATGGAGAACAAAATCCCACAAGAACCAATCCTCAAGTTAACCAACATTTACAAAGCATTCGGCGGCGTCCAGGCGCTGGCCGGCGCCAACTTGGAGCTGAGGCCTGGTGAGATTCACGCCCTGGTCGGCGAGAATGGAGCAGGCAAGTCTACCCTGGTGAAGGTGATTACGGGGGTGTACCAGTTGGATGCCGGGGAGATCCTGTTTCACGGTGATCCGATAACTGTCACCAACCCACTGGTTGCCCAGCGGCTTGGCATCGCAGCTATTTACCAGGAAGCAACGCTGTTCCCGGACCTGGACATTGCCGAAAACATTTTTATGGGACACCACCCGGTGCGACCCTTCACCCGGCGTGTTGCCTGGCGGCAAGTGTATGAACAGGCTGCTCAACCATTGCGCGACCTCGGCGTTGACCTGGATCCTCATACTCGGGTGAGGGCACTGACAGTTGCTCAGTTGCAGATGGTGGAGATTGCCAAAGCGCTCTCGTTCAGTGCCCAGGTATTGATTATGGACGAGCCGACTTCGGCGCTGACCCTGAATGAAGTGGCAGATCTGTTTCGGATTGCCAGACAACTGCGCGACGCCGGCACAGGTATTA
>JAHELX010000523.1:2381-4811 GCA_024643945.1 Anaerolineales bacterium | reverse complement strand
ATACTCAGCAAAATGGAAAAAGCCATAGGCACCGCGACCAGGATGGTAACCCGTTCTCTCTGGACCAGTTGCAGTGCTTGCTGCGGGTGAAATCGGGGCATGATGACCAGTTTATCGCCCATCAACAATGCCTGCAGCATCACCTCCAAGCCGGTGATGGTGTGGAATCCCGTGGTTGAAAGGAAGGTTTGGGGCCGGCCTGCAGCCCACAGCAGGCGTTCCCGATACCTGGCCAGGACTTTGGCCATACGCTCCATCGTCTTCAACGAGTGCTTTTTGATCCACATTTCCCGAAGCTTGAGGCTGGCTAATACCGGGGTCATCAGGCTTCGATGACTGTGCATGGTACCTTTGGGAGCACCCGTCGTCCCGGAAGTGTAGAGGATGGCCAGGAGGTCGTCCGGTGCGACATCCGGTGGGCGAAAAGAAGAGACTGGCCTGGCTAGCATCAAATCGACCAGCTCTCCCTTGGCCGGGATGATATGGCGCAGGCTGGGCACTTCTAGCTGCATATCCCCAATCATTTGCTTACCTTCGGCCGTCTCGGGCCAGCCCGGGATTAGCATAGCCACTGGTTCCGAATCTTGCAGGAGGTGACACAGTTGACCAGAGCGCAGTTGAGGGTTGATGGGGACGATGACGGCGCCGAGTTCAGCCAGGGCAAAGAAGAGATAGACGAATTCCGGGCCTGGGAAAAGGGCTGCCGCCACCCGGTCCCCTTTGCGAATAGCCAATTCGTCCAGGCTGCCAGCCAGGGCTGTGATCCTCTCTGCCACCTGAGCATAGGTGGCCCGCACTTCGCCGCAGACCAGAGCCTCCCGCTGAGGGTGGTCGCCGGCCAGGTGCCGGAAGGCTTCGGCCATGGTCACGCTCGTCGTTATCATTCAGATCTGGGCCTCTCTGTTATGACTCATTAGATTTGCATCTGGTAGATACGGTAATGTTTGTATTGTTCCGCTCCAAGGCGCTCGGCGAGGTAATTGACCGCCAGATTCTCCTCAGAAGTCAACGAACCATCCAGCCATTTGTATCCTTTGGCGAACACAGCCTTTAGCGTCTCCAGGTAGAGAAGAGCGTCAATACCCCGCCGCCGATATTCCTCCAGAACCCCCATGAGTTTGAAACTGACGACGTCAATGCGGCGCTTGTACCACAACAGCTTCAGCCAGCCCAGGGGGAAGAGCCGGCCATTGAGGTGGATCAGGACGCGATTGATGTCTGGAATCGCCACACAGAACCCGATAGGCCGGCCATCAGTTTCGGCAAATAGGACCAGGTCTGGGTCCAGGAAGGGACGCAGTTGGTCAGCCAGGTGGCGGAACTGCTCTTCGCTTATGGGCACATAATCGCTCAGGTGGGTGAGGGTGATGTTGAAGAGATAATGAGCCCTCGTCATCTCTTCCTCCCAGTTCTCGAAGCGAGCCTTGCGGATGGTGACATTGCTGCGACGGCGGGCTGCATCGGCGACTCGAAAGAGTTCGGGGGGGAGCTTCTCCAGTTCGGTGCCAATCTGCGAGCGGAAGGCACGCCAGGCGTAGTTATCGATGAATTTCTCCATACCGTAGCCTTCGAGAAAGGTCTTGTAGTAGGCAGGTGTGTGAGCAGCCAGCATGACGGGTGGGCAGTCAGCGCCTTCAATGAGCACACCCGGGGTCTCGTTGTTGCTGAAGCTAGTGGGGCCACGCAAGATGGTCATGCCTCGAGCTTTCACCCAGTCGCAAGCGGTATCCAGTAATCGCTCAGCTACGGCGTAGTCCTCGATAACTTCGAAAAATCCGAACCCGCCCACCTTCTCGTTGGAATACTCATTGGCCGATTCGTTGATGAAAGGGGCGATAGTCCCCATGCTCTCTCGACCTCGTCTGGCCAGGAAAAGGGCCACCTCGGCCTGCTGGTAGAAGGGATTCTTCTCGGGGTTCAGATAATCCAGGCGTTCGGAAATCAAAGGGGGAACCCAGTTGGGATCGCCTTTGTAGACGCGCCACGGGAACTTGACGAAGGTGCGCAAGTCGTGCCTGGTGATAACTTTTTGGATTTGAATAGGTGATGTCATTTCCCTTTCTCTCGAACCTGTTGGGCAGATTGCCGCGCATGGCGCTACTCCAGCTTTTTGCGGAAGCGAGCGGCGGCCAGCAACATAATCGCTACACCGAAGATAATCAGAGCTATCACTTCCTGGCGCAAAATCTGCAATCCCACTCCCTTGAGGATGATGCCTCGAATGACGACCAGCATATACCGCAAGGGAATTATATAGGTGACGACTTGTAGCCAGCCGGGCATGGCTTCAATGGGAAAGAAAAACCCGGCCAGGAAGATGGAAGGGAACATCGTGAGAAATGTGAGCAACATAGCTTCTTGTTGCGTGTTTGCCACACTTGAGATGAAGATGCCGATGCCCAGCGACGTGAGCAGGAACAGGGCCGATAA
>JAHELX010000523.1:0-2281 GCA_024643945.1 Anaerolineales bacterium | reverse complement strand
AGGGCAATGTCGAAGTAGTTGGAGGCCCGGTAGGCGTCGATCAACTCGCGGCTGGCCATGGTTTTGTCGCCGTCTACGACGGCAGTGCGCAGGTGCTTGATGTCGGTGGTGGCGGCGTATCCCAACAGCACCAGTTGGATAATGGGCATAATGAACATGACGCCCAGCGTGCGCGGGTCACGCAGAATGTGCAGGAATTCTTTGCGGATGAGGGAGAGAGTGCGTAGAATCATAGTCTCACCCTCCGTCTTTGGGCCTCAAGCCGTCGAAGATAAGGCTGGCCACCACTTGCGGTAAGACCTCCCATCTGGACAGAAGTGTTTCGTCCCCAAGAATGCGCAAGACGAACAACCCCACGAACATACCCTGTATCGTGCGCACCGTCAGGGGCACGTCCGCCGGTCGTATGTGACCCAACTTGATGCGCGTCTCCACGTATTGCTCCAAGAGCGTTGTCAGTTGCAGTACGAACTGCTGGTAAAAGCGTTCGCGGAGCTCCGGATTTACCAATACCTCCGGCAGGACGGCCTGGATCATTTCCTGACTCTGGGGGATGCGGCTTATGCGCTGGCCCAGGACAGCGGTGAAGAAATCCTTGACATCGGCTTGTAAGCCATCTGTCAGCTCCCCGCTGAGTTGCTGCAGCTCGGCCAGACGGGCCATAATGCCGATCAACAGATCGGCCTTATTGTCGAAGTAGTTGTAGATGGTCCCCTCCGACACGCCGGCCGCGCTGGCGATCTCTTTGGTGGTGGCGCGGTGGAAGCCCTTCTCGGCGAACACACTGGCCGCCGCGTCGAGAATCTGATTGCGCCGGGCTTCGATCAGTTGCTCTCGGATAGGGTCTTCAGCAGCAGACATTCGGCCCTCCTTGGATGTTGAAGCTTTGCTTGTCGTTGTGAGGGCTCACTCATATTAGTGAGTAGTCACTCACTAATAGTATATACCCAAAAGGAGGCTGTGTCAAGCAATTGTGATACCGGCCCAATATACGTATTCTGTTGTTAAGGAACAATTCACTCCCACTTTTGCCGGCCCAGGAACCAGACCGCCGTGGGGACGACCACCGCACCAATGGCCATGCCGGCCAGAATCTGGGGCCAAATGACTGCAAAACCGACACCTTTCAGCAGAATGGCGCGGAAGATGATCATATAATGGTAAATAGGGAAAATGTGGGCTATTTTCTGCAAGATCAAGGGCATATTCTCCACCGGCACCCCGTAGCCGGAGAAGAGGAACTCAACCATCACCCACATAAACGCGGCCAGCAGGGCCTGCAACTGGTTGCTGGATAGGGCCGAAATCATCAACCCAATGCTCAACTCGACAAAGAGGAAGATGGTAGCAGAGCCCAGTAACAGCAGCCAGGAGCCACGCATCGGCACACCGAAAGCATGCATAGCAACCAGAAGCATCAGGATAAAGGAGACGTAACTTAATACCACAGCAGGGATAGCTTTGGCCACGATGAGTTCAAAGCGCCGGATAGGAGTAACCGCCAACTGTTCCAGTGTCCCCAGTTCGCGCTCGCGGGCGATGCCCAGGGAAGCCAGCATCAGGCCGATGGCGAAGAGAATCAGCCCCAGTTCCGAGGGGACGGTGTAGATGGATTTTTTCAGTTCTTCGTTAAAACGCACGCGCAAACGTGGTTGTATCAAAGAGATAATTAATGGATTCCCCCCCTCCCATCGGGTCAGTATTTTCTGGTTCTGGCTGGCTACCGTGCCCTCAACTGCTGCCAGCGCCGCTTGCGCTGCTATCGGGTCCGAGCCATCCAGAGTAAAACCCAGGGCTGGTGTCTGGCCCAGGGGCGTACTCAATTGATCGCCATAGCCGGAGGGGATGATCAAGGCACCCACAACCTCGCCCTGTTCCACCAAGGGCTTGGCTTTGTCTATGCTATCGAGATAATAGCGAAAGTCAAAAGTTTCCGTATTGTAAAGCGCTTCCAGCAAATCCCGGCTTTCCTGGCTGCGATCCAGGTCAACCACCGCCGTCGGCAAGTGTTCGATGGGCGCTGATGTAGACCAGGCGACCAGTGACATCTCGCTCAGCGGTCCCAGCGTCACCAGAAATACCAGGAAGGGATTGCGAGCCAGTTGAATAAGCTCTTTGAGGATGAGAGTCCACATTCTGTACAGCATGGGTGACAATCCATTTGATGGTTGGAAGTCTGGAAGGCTGGAAGACTGGTGGATCTGGCAATCTTCCAACTTCGATTTCTACCAATCTACCAACTTACCAATTTCCCAATCTACCAACTTACCAATTTCCCAAT
>JAHELX010000522.1 GCA_024643945.1 Anaerolineales bacterium | reverse complement strand
GGGCCCAGTCGGCCCAGCCTGGTCGTAACACTCAAGACGGTCAACCTCGTGCCGCACAGCGGCACCACCCTGATCAGTTACGAGCATCCCACGTATGGCATTCTGCTCCAGCAACTGGCCGGCAGCCAGACCGGACTGCAGAGTGGCGACCGCCTGCTGTTGGTCGATCGCCACTTTATGACGAGACTCGACCCGGAAACGGATTTAGCGGATTTAGATAACGAGAACCTCACCGACAATATCCGGGCTGCCTTCGATGAAAAACAGCTAGAACTCCCCGCAGAGGCAAAGTTGGTCATAGAAACTAGAGGAAAAGCCTGGGCCGTCCAGGATGCCAAGGGGCAACCTCTCTACGAAATCCGGCTGATAGATGATAAATTTGTGATTTATGAAGATCCGGCCTGGCTGGTAGCGAGCGTAAAAGCGGTGAAAAACGAACCCAACCTGAATCGAACCACGCTTGAATTAGAGCAAGACCCGGCGGTTGAGCGCGGCTCGCGGCCGATCCGCAACCCGGGCGTGTTTGCCCTGCGCCAAAAAGCGGCCCTCTTTGGCTATACGGCGACCGGCTTTTTTATGAACCAGGAAGAGCCAGCGGTCTGGCGCCCGCAAGGGATCGGACTGCCGGATGGGGTGATACGCGCCTGTGTGCGCCATCCGCAGGGCGAGTTATTCGTAATCACCGAGCAAGGCCTCTTCCGCTCGACCGACGAGGCGGCCAGCTGGCAGCCACTAACGCTGGGGTTGGCCCGCAAGAACATCTATGCCCTGGCCCTGAACGGCGGCGACCATCTGCTGGCGGGCGCCGACGATGGCAGCATATATCTCTCCAAAGACAAGGGCGATAATTGGGCCGCCCTCAGCGGCGAGACGCTGGAGCCTCCCCGGCGCGGCCTGAAGAAACTCTGGCCTACATGGTTCGCCAGCGCCAATCTGCCCAAGACCGTCGTGCGCGCCTTGGTTACCTACCGCGACTGGCGGCGCGCCTATATCGCCGCCGGAACGGATGTGGGCGTGTTTTGCTCCTCCGACGGGGGCCGGTCCTGGCGTCCAGTCAACCGCGACCTGCCCAACCAAGATGCCAAGACGGGCTTGAGCGATACCATCGTCTACGGGCTGACTGCTGTGGAGGGCAAATACCTGTATGCGGCCACCAGCGCCGGCGTTTTCCAGATTCGCAACCGCGCCCAGCGTGTTATGGGCAGGGCCGTCATCGGCGGCGCCGTCTTGGGCGGATTACTTTACGGGTTGTGGGCGCTGGCGGGGCCATATGTTGGTCAGGCTGGCCTGATCGGCCGCCTGCTGACCTGGTATGTCCAGCTATTCAATTCCATTGTCACTGACCCCAAACTCGCGCTGATGGTGCCCCTAGTAGCGCTGGCCGGGCTAAGCCTGATTGCCGCCCGGCACTTCCTGATCCAGTACTGGAGTATTCTGGAACAAATCGACGTACCCACCTTCGCCTTACAGACAACTCCCGACGGCGCCAGCATGTTCGCCGGAACCGAAAAAGGTGTCTTCCGGACCGAACGTCGCAAGAAATGGTACCGGCGTCTATTGGCGCCAGGGCGCCCCTGGCGCGCCATCAACCAAACCGCGTCCGCGCCGCTCTTTATAGTGGATCGCCGCCTGGAAACGGATTTAGATCAGGGCATCCTCACTGATGATATCAAGCGTGAATTTACTGAACACCAACACGGGCTGCCCGATCAGGCGCAGCTGATCGTCAAAACCAAAGGCGAAGCCTGGGCCGTCCAGGATGCCAGTGGGCGAACTGTGTACGAAATCGGGCTGATAAACGATCACCTTGTGGTTTACGGCGGCTTGATCCTGCCTCGCGCAATTCTAGCGCAGGCGCGGCAACCAGACCTGGATCGAGGCAGGCTCTCGAACGAGCTTCAGGAAGCGCTAAAAGAGCGGCAGATTGAACTTCCGCCTGGCACCCGCCTATTCATCGCCACGCCCGGCGAACACTGGCAACTGCTGAATACCAGGGATGTACCGCTGTACGAGATTCGGCGCGTAGACAGTACTAAAACACCTGCTACGCCAGATGTTTTAGTATTGTTCGAGGTCCAAACGGTCCAGGCACTTGGCCTCAAACGGGCACAGGATGCCTCCGGCGCCCGCGATCTGCTGTTGGCAGGCACGCAAGCGGGCCAACTGTACCGCCTTCCGCTCGTAGATGACGACGCTCAGTGGGAGCGCTATGACGCCGGGATGGCCCTATCCTTATCCGATGTCCAATCTATCGCCGTGGTTGGCAATACCCAATACGTCACCGGGCAGCCGGCGACGGGCAAGATCGAAACCCGATGGACCTCCGAACAGCTTACGAAAAAGTGGGTCGACCTGGATCTTGTTTACCCGGCCATCCAGCCCGAAAGCTGGTTGGTGATACGCCAGGCTGGACCTAAGGGAAGCTGCCTCTACCGGGTTCAGAACGCCCCGGTAATCAGCAGCGCCGATCTTTTGAACGCCGGTCAATTCACCCGGCTGGAAGTCGACCGCGCGGATGGTCTCGATCAGTTCGACCGCCAGCTCAGCCAGGTATGGACCAACAGCCAGCCGTTGGCATTTTTCGACGACTGCCCGCTGCAGGGGCAGGTGATCGTCCTGGATCGTCACGTGCCAGGCCTGGAGCCCGGAAAACGATTAATCGTACGCGGCAAACCGATGCGCGCCCGCATCATAACCGAAGGTCTGGAATTGCAGAGTCTCAAAAACCTGGAAACGGTGGTCTTGCATGCCTGCGAATCGCTCCAGGTTCTGTCCCTGAAGGAAACAGGCACCCCTGGCAAGAAACGCTGGCGATTGAGAAATGCCAACCGCTTTGAAGGCGAAGTCGAAGCCAGCTACGGCCAGATTGTTTTTGAGCCGGCCGCGGACGATGACGCGGCGCTGAACGAAGTGGTAACCATCAAAGACGTAAAAGACAGCGCCGACCAGACCACCCCGACGCTGGAGCAGCCGCTGGGGACGGTTTATGACCGGACCACCCTCAGCCTGTTGGGCAATGTGGTCCCGGCCACCCACGGCGCGACGGTGGCCCATGAAGTGCTGGGCAGCAGCGACGGGCGCCAGGCCAACCAGCGCTTCAGGCTGCGCCAAAGCCCGCTCACTTATTTGCCGGCCGCCAGCGCGTTTGGCAGCCGCAGCACGTTAGAAGTGCGGGTGAACGGCGTTGAATGGCAGGCCGAGCCATTCTTGAACCGTCTCAAACCAAACGATCGCGCCTATCTCGTTCGCCAGGATCAGCGCAGCCAAAGCGTGATCATCTTTGGCGATGGGCAGCAGGGCGCGCGCCTGCCGACCAGCGATGAAGAGATCACGGCCAGCTATCGTATCGGCACTGGCCCGGAAGGGAATGTGCCTGCCGAGAGCCTGACCCAACCGCAAACGCGCATCGAGAACCTGCAGTCGGTGACCAATCCGCTGCCAGCCGCTGGCGGCACAGCCCGTGAGCACCGGGACCGTGCCCGCAGCCGTGCCCCGTTAAGCCTGCGATCCTCGCAGCGCATTGTCTCGCTGAGCGATTACCAGGACTTCGCGGGCACCTTCGCCGGGATTGGCAAAGCCCGGGCGGACATGGTGTGGGCCGGCAACCGCCAGTGGCTGCACATCACCGTCGCCGATAGGGAGGGCAACCCGGTCCGGCCAGGCTCTGATCTTTTTCAAAGCCTGGCGGCAGCCATCCAGGCCCAACGCGCCCTGCCCGACCCGCCCGTGCACATCGATCCTTTCGAAGCCGTTTACTTTAACGTCGAGGCTAACCTGTGGATCGACCCCGAACACCAGGCCCGTGAGCAGGCCATCCAATCGGCGGTCGAGCAGGCGCTGGCCAGCACCTATTCGTTTGAACAGCGGGAGTTTGGCCAACCGGTTGCGGCCACGGAGGTCATTGCCTGCATGCAATCGGCCGATGCCGGGATTCTCGGCCTCGAATTGCGCCATTTCGCGCTTTACACCGAGCAGAAACGCCCCATTGTTCAAGACAAGCTTGAGTCCAGGAGCGCGCGTTGGCAGGACGGGCGCCTGCACCCGGCTCAACTGCTGCTGGTAAACGCCAGAGGTGAGGGCGGTATA
Source organism: Anaerolineales bacterium (assembly GCA_024643945.1). The sequence goes on along the minus strand of JAHELX010000522.1, from coordinate 731 downwards.
GTACTCAACCTGGAGATGGCCACATGAGCGAACTGGACCGCGAACGGCTGTATTATTTGCTGCCTTCACTATATCGCCGGTTGGACCAGGCGCGAGGCGAGCCGCTGCGCGCCCTGTTGCGTGTGATGGAAGCCGAGCTGCAGCTTGTGGCAGACGATATTGGCGCCATGTATGACAATTGGTTTATTGAAACCTGTGATGGCTGGGTCATCCCCTACCTGGCGCAACTGGTCGGCGTGCGGGACCTGAAAGATGAACAGCAGCTTTTCTCCGGCCAGCGCTGCCGGATTGCCAACACCATCGGCTATCGCCGCCGTAAAGGCACGCTGGCTGTTTTGGAGCACATCGTCCGGGATGTCACCGGTTGGCACACCCATGCCGTCGAATTTTCCCAGCAGCTAGGCCTGACGCAGCACATGAGCCATGTTCGCCCCGGGAAAGGCGCCTGCGTGAACCTGCGGGATGCGGAGGAGCTGGTAACGCTCAACACCCCCTTCGCCACCAGCGCGCACACGGCTGACCTGCGCTCGTTTGGACCCAGCCTGGCTACCACGGGCAAGGGTAAATTCAACTTGCCGCGCATCGGTCTGTATATCTGGAGGTTGAAGACCTACCCGGTGACGGCCAGCCCGGCGGCTCCTGTTGAGCTGCAGGCCGAAAAGGGTGACGCGTCCGCAGGCGGCTGCTACACCTTTGACCCGCTGGGGGGGGAAACACCCCTCTTTCACCTG
>JAHELX010000046.1:15407-18504 GCA_024643945.1 Anaerolineales bacterium | reverse complement strand
GATCGTGCTCACGGCTGGGCCAAAGGGCTATCCCCTTTACCGTCAATTCGGCTTTGAGCACATCTTTGACTACTACCTCGCCTGGGAAGAACGTGACTCAGCGCTATAACCATCCCTACCCCTTCCAGTCAAACAGGTCCTTGGCGGCGCTGTTGCGGTAACATAGGGAATGGCCTGGCATCTTGTAGGCTCACCGCCACGAAAGCACCCGCTCATCCACGTTGTGGTATTGCAGAGTCACCCCGCCCAACGCGCCAGCCGGGAACAACGGCCGTTGGTTGGAGCCGTCGGCGTTCATGACCCAAATCTCCCAGGGGCCATTCCGGTCGGTCAGAAAGGCGATCTGGGAGCCATCGGGAGACCAGGCCGGGGCGGTGTTGTTGAATGAATGAGGGGCTTCGCCCCTGTCTATCTGGGCGGCCAGGGTGTTCAGAGACGTCTCGGTCAGGCGCGTCCGTCCGCTGCCATCGGCGTTCACCTGCCCGTCCTGGCTAGCGCCAGCGGGCCAGGGTGCCTGCGTCCCAGGTGCAGGCATCACCTGGATATCCCAATGATCCGTTTGCCAATAGGCGACGGCGATCTTGCTGCCGTCGGGTGAGAAGGCGGGCGAGTGGTCGTCCACGTCGTTGGTCAGCGCCCAACTCGTCTGGCGGTTGATATCCAGGCTGACCAGGCCCAAATCGCCTTTGTAGACCAGGTGCCAGGCCTGGGCTGGATCCCAGGTCGGGGAGAAAGCATGGCTGGAGGAAGGCTGATCCTGGAAGTCGCCACTGGCCACATTCACGATCTCCAACCCCCAATAAGGGTTGGGCGGCAGCATATAGCAAATCTTGAAACTGTGGGGCCCCTCCCTGGTCACCTCGATATCGTAAGCTCCAGATCCTGGGGGCGGTCCCTTATGGCCGCACACGCGCTTGGGATTCACCCAACCGCCGTGCTGCATATCGACTGCAACTTGGGTTCCATCGGGCGACCAGGTGGGCGACTTGGGCTGGCGTACAAAGCTCTGCACCTGCCGCTCACCCGTGCCGTCGACGTTGATCACCCACAGGCTGCCGAAAGCGCCATCCCCGCTCCCCTCCCAACGGGTGAAAGCCACCCATTTTCCGTCGGGTGACAGGGCCGGATCCATGCCGGTTGTTAACTGGCGCAGATGGCTGCCATCGGCATTAATGGCGTAGATGGGGCCGCCACTGATGGTCTGGAAGGCGACCGTGCCTGTCAGCCCCGGCTCGGCGGCTGCAGCGCTGGGGGCGACGATGATTCCACTCACCAGCAGCATACCGCATAGGAGGACAATTGCATAGGATACAAGTTTCTTCATAGATTATTCTCTCTCAACGCTACTGGCCCGCCCATCAGGCCGGGCGGCGTTTGGTAATGACGGATCTCTCCCCCCTCTAACTCCCCCCACAGGGGGGAGAACTTGACCCCTCCCCCCTTGCAGGGGGGACTGAGGGGGGTAGAGTTTTCGGATGACAAATTCCTGATCTTCAAAAGTCGCTATTACACAGCCTGTGGTACTCCGCGAGCCAGGCACAACTCCCTGGCTCGCTGCTATGGCTAATCACCTGGCCCGCCGCCGCCAGCGCCAGGGCGTAGATTCCGGAACCCGCCGAAGCCGCCCGCTCCGGGCGTCGCCCCAGGCTGGGTCGCCGGGGTCGTCACACTCCCAACCACCACCTCGCCGGCGTGCAGATCGGGCGAGAAGACGACGATAAACTCACCCTGGGTCGGGCCGGTGGTGACATTGACCTGCGTCTGCTTGCCGCTTTGCACCACCAGCACATAAGAGCCGCTCGTGCCCTTATGCACAGCATTCTGCGGCACCAGCCAGCCCGAACTCACCTGTTTGTTTACAATGGATGCCACGGCGGTCATACCGGGCCGGACCTGGCTCAAATCGGAGCCGGTAAAGCGAATGGCGGTCACGTAGTCGACCACGCCCGACACCGAAGTGCTGGACGGATCGATGCGCTCGACGGTGCCGTTGAAGGTCGTGTTTGGCAGGGCATCGATGGATATTTGCGCTGGCTGGCCGACCGCGATGCGAGGGACGTCCACTTCGGCCACGTCTACGACCAGTTCCAGCGTGCTCAGGTCGCCCAGGATAACGGCTTCGGTGCCGGGTGATACCATCTGGCCCACCTGCACGTCTACGGCCAGCACCGTGCCGGAGATGGGGGCGTGCAGCACTGCCTGGGCCAGGTTGGCCTGGGCGGTTATCAGGCTAAGCTGGGCCTCCTGCACCGTGATCTCGTCCGCGCGCTGGCTGGCCTGGTTGGGACCGGCCAGCAGTTGGTCCAGCTTGTCCTGGGCATCCACAATGGTGGCCTTGGCCGAGGCAATTTGGGCCGCCGTCGGCGGCGCAATCGCCTGGTCGTAGGCGGCCTTGGCGCTCTGGTAGTCGATGGTCGCGCTCTGAAGGTTGGCCGCTTCTGTGGATGCGGCGACGTCGTTGCGCCAGGCGACCTGGTCGTAGGCTTGCTGGGCCTGCTGCAGCGCGATCTGGGCTTTGACCAGGGTGGCGCTGAGCTGCGTAATTTGGTCCGGGGTCTGGCCGGCCAACAGATTTTGGTAAGCGGCCTGGGCCGAGGCCAGGTCGGCCTGGGCCGCCGCCACGTCAGCTTGCAGGGGGGGCGCGACCACCTTATCCAGCGCGGCCTGGCTTTCGTCCACGCTCAACTGGGCCTGCTGGACGGCTTGCTGGAGAGCGGTGGTATCCAGGCTGGCCAACGTGTCGCCGGCCTTGACGTTGTCTCCCACCTGAACCGGCCCACTGTCAACCGTGCCCGACACCTGGAACACGACCGGCTGCTGAACGGCCAGGTCTACGTTGCCGGAGGCGCTGACCTGGGCCACCTGGGTGGCCGGCCGTATGGTGACGGTGGGCACCGGGGTAGGCTGCTGGGTGCTGCTCGTCGTCGGGCCAAGCGTCACACCGCCGACCAGGAAGAGCCCCACTCCGATGAGGACAATAATGACTAGACCTGAAAGCCAGATCAACCTACGTTTCACGGTTATCTCCTATGCATACTGTAAGGTTACGGCACACTGCCTGTAAGTTGGGCGATCCATTTGACTAGAGGTTCGTAAA
>JAHELX010000046.1:7696-15307 GCA_024643945.1 Anaerolineales bacterium | reverse complement strand
TAAACCCTGGCCTTGCCCCGACAGCGCCCATTGGATGCTTCCGGGAACGCCGGCAGCCACCTGAACGGTTATTCATAACGTAGTGCTTCGATCGGGTCGAGCCGGGTGGCGCGTATGGCCGGGTACAGGCCAAAGACCAGGCCGGCCATCAGGCTGACACCCAGCGCCAGCACCAGCGCATCGGGCTGGATGAGCACCTTGAACGTGACGCCAGGCACCCGTCCCAAGCCGGTGGCGATGGCGTAGCTCAGTCCGACCCCGATGAGACCGCCCAGCCCGCTCAGAACCAGGGCTTCCATCAGGAACTGCAGCAGGATCTGTTCATCGTAAGCGCCCACCGCGCGGCGCAGGCCGATTTCGCGGGTGCGCTCGGTCACTGAGACCAGCATGATATTCATGATGCCGATGCCGCCCACCAGCAGGCTGATGGCGCCGATGGCGCCCAGAAAAATGGTCAGCGTGGCGGTGACTTGGGTGGCGGTGGCCAGCAGGCTGGCCTGGTTGAAGATTTGAAAGTCGTCGGCCTGGTTGGCTACCAGGCCATGGTCCAGGCGCAGGGTTACGTCGATTTGGCCTTCGGCGGCCTGGATCAAGTTGGAATTTTTGACGTTGATGTCGATGCTATTGACTGTATACTCTCCCCGGTAGTGGGGCGCGTTGAACAGCCGGCTCTGGGCGACCTGGATGGGCACGAAGGCAACCGTATCGTTGCTGTTGAAGCCGACGCCCCCGGTGGCCTGCAAGACGCCTATTACCTGGAAGGGCTGACCATTGATGGTGATGATCTGATTGAGCGGATCGGTTGAACCAAACAGATCGCTGGCCAGCGTGGCGCCCAGCACCACCACGGCCTGCTGTTGTTGCACCTGCTGGCTGGTCAAAAAACTGCCTTCGGCAACGGTCAGGTTGCGCGTAACGGCGTACTCGGACGTGGTGCCCACGATGCTATTGCGTCTGTTGGTCGCGCCGTTCACCAGCACGGCGTTGCCGCTGTACACCGGGGCGATCGTGCCCACGGCCGGATTCAGGCTGCTATTCTCCAGGGCGCTTACGTCGGCCATAGTCAGGGTTTGGGCCGAGCCGCCGCCCTGGCTGACGCCGCCGCTGCTGCTGGAGCCGGGCAGGACGATCAACAGGTTGGTGCCCTGTGCCTCGATCTGTTGGGTGATGTTCGCCGCAGCGCCGCGCCCGATGCCCACCGTCGTCAGCACGGCGGTGACGCCGATGATAATGCCCAGCGTGGTCAGGCCGGCGCGCAGCTTGTGGGCCATGAGGCTTTCTATGGATATACGCAGGTATCTGAGTAGTTTAAACACCGGGCACCCTCCCGTTGGTCGGCCGGTCATCGACGATCTGGCCGTCGCTGAGGCTGATAATGCGTTCCGCTTGCTCGCTCACCTTCGGATCGTGGGTCACCACAATCAAGGACAGGCCCTCCTGGTGCAGTTGGCCAAACAGAGCCAGCAGATCGGCGCCCGTCTTGGTATCCAGTTGGCCGGTGGGCTCGTCGGCCAGCAACAGGCTGGGGCGGTTGACCAGCGCCCGTGCAATGGCCACGCGCTGCTGCTCGCCGCCCGACAGTTCATCCGGATGGTGAGCCGCCCGGTCGCCCAGGCCGACGCGCTCCAGGGCCTGCATAGCGCGCTGCTGGCTTTCGCGCGGCGACACGCCGGCGTAAAAGAGAGGCAGCTCCACCTGCCGGCGCGCCGGAATGCGGGGCAGCAAGTTGAAACGCTGAAAAACGAAGCCGATCTCGCGGTTGCGCAGATCGGCCGCCCTACGCTTGCTGAGCGTGCCGGCCTCGGCGCCGTGGATGAGATAGCTGCCGCTGGTGGGCCGGTCCAGCAGGCCGAGGATGTTCATGAGCGTGCTTTTGCCCGACCCACTGGCGCCCGTGATGGCCACGTATTCACCCTCGTGCATTGAAAACGAGATCCCGCACAAGGCGCTCACCTCGACGTCTCCCATCTGGTAGACTTTGGTCACGTCATCGAGTTCTATGAGCAGGGAATTCTGGGTATTGGGTGTCATTGTCCGTGTCAATCCTAAATGGCAATATTTAGGGGAACCTGGGATTCCACAGGCTCCCAATTCTATTCCATTATATCGGAAGAAGTAAGGGCTGTCCTTAACCCTGGCTTAAGCCGAGCTAAAGCCAGCCTTAAGAAATTGTTAGGAAGTTGTTAAGAACCCTCTCCCCCAGCCCCTCTCCCTGTGAGGGAGAGGGGAACGGCCGCCTCCACCTGCAGGGGGTGGGCCGCTTCGATTTGACAGACGACCACATCAGGTATATACTTAGAAACTAAAACTATTAGAAAAGGAAAGTAATATGTCTGTCTCGTCTGATGAATGCGCCCGCGATGTATTGGAAGTTGTGCCACTCATTATGCGGGCTATCCGGGCCGAGATGCGCAGCCACCGCACGCCCGATCTTTCGGTACCGCAATTTCGCACCCTGGCGTACTTGAGCCGCCACGAAGGGGCATCGTTGTCGGATGTAGCCGAGCATATTGGGCTGACCTTGCCTTCTATGTCGAAGATGGTGGATGGACTGGTGACGCGTCAACTTGTAACTCGCGAGACCTCCCCCAGCGACCGTCGCCGCGTGACTCTCAGGCTAACCCCGTTGGGGCAGACCACGTGGCAGTCGGCGCGTGAGGCTACTCAGGCTCACCTATCACAGCGGGTAGCAGCGCTCTCGGCAGCCAAGCGAGCCACGGTCGTTACTGCTATGCAAGCCTTGCGGCCCATCTTCATGCCAGGTCGAGAGACGGAATCGCAATAACGAGGTAACCCAATGGCAATCCTGGAAACACAAGCGCTCACCCGTCGCTTTGGCGCGCTGACCGCTGTTGACAGTGTAACGTTTTCCATCGAAGCCGGCGAGGTGTTCGGCCTGTTGGGCCCTAACGGGGCCGGTAAGACCACGACCATCAAGATGTTGACCACGCTGCTGCCGCCCACTTCAGGAAATGCACAGGTGGCTGGCTTTGATATCGCTCGTCACGCGGCCGATGTGCGCCGTGTCATCGGATATGTACCGCAGCTTCTCTCGGCGGATGGCACGCTGAGTGGCTATGAGAACCTGTTGATTTTTGCCAAACTGTACGACATTCCGCGGGCCGAGCGGAGAGCCCGCGTGCGTGCGGCGCTGGCCTTTATGGGGTTGGCCGACTCGGCCGATAAGTTAGTGCGCGAGTATTCGGGCGGTATGATCCGTCGGTTGGAGATCGCCCAATCCATGCTACACCGGCCCCGCGTTCTGTTTCTGGACGAACCGACGGTGGGGCTGGACCCAGGGGCACGCAGAACAGTGTGGGAACACATCGAACAGTTACGCCGCGACTATGGCACGACGATTTTTTTGACCACACACATGATGGAGGAAGCCGAGGGTCTGTGCAGGCGGATAGCCATCATGCATTTGGGCAAGATAGTCGCCATCGGCACGCCCGCCGAGCTGAAGGCGGCCATTGGGGGAAATGGTGCCAGCCTGGACGATGTATTCATTCATTTTACGGGCGACGAATTGGATTCAGGAGGAACTTTCCGTGACACATCAAGAACACGGCGCACGGCTCGCCGACTTGGCTAGCTCAACCCTGCCGCACCCGGCCACTCTGCTGGGCGCTTTCATCGATTTTGTGGATAAGACGCTGGTGATTGCCGAACTGGAAGTCCGTAAACTGCGCCACGATCCGACCGAACTTATCACGCGTGCCGTGCAGCCGGCTTTGTGGCTGCTGGTATTTGGGCAGGTGTTCACCCGGGTACGGGCTATCCCGACCGGTAATCTGAGCTACATCGACTTCATGGCCCCTGGCATTTTAGCCCAGAGCGTTCTGTTCATTTCTATCTTTTACGGCATCGCCATCATTTGGGAACGCGACCTGGGGATCGTTCACAAATTCCTGGTCAGCCCCACGCCACGTACCGCCCTGGTTTTGGGCAAGGCGCTGTCAGCCGGCGTGCGCGGTCTGGCCCAGGCGGTCATCATCTACGTGCTGGCATTGCTGCTAGGCGTGAAGATCAACTGGAATCCGCTGGCACTGGCAGGTGTACTGCTCGTCGTGGTCCTGGGCGCAGCGTTTTTCTCCACCTTCTCGCTGATCATTGCTTGTCTGGTCAAGACCCGCGAACGCTTTATGGGCATCGGGCAAATACTGACTATGCCGTTATTCTTTGCCAGCAACGCGATCTATCCTATCTCGATTATGCCGGGTTGGTTGCAGATAATTTCACGCATCAACCCCTTGACATATGAGGTGGACGCACTGAGGACACTGATGCTAGCCGGAGGGGCAAGTGTCTACGGGCTGGGGTTGGATTTCGGAATCTTGCTGGCGGCAACGGCTTGCCTGGTATTGCTCGGGGCGCGCTTGTACCCGCGGGTGATCGTTTAAATCATATCAATTCCCCAAAGGGGACCTATGGGTTAGCCTTGACAGGGCACTGGTTACTCAGGGCAGTTGTGTGCTACGTGAGACGATAAAGTCATCAAATTCCACCTCAATGTTATCATCGCTCGCTGAGACAACTTCCAGGAGCGTATAGCCTTCGTTCAGCAAGTAGTCAGCGTCGGTGTAGCTCCCTTTGTGCTCACCATTGATGTAGATGTCGATTCTCGTCCCGTTGCGAACGACTTTCAACTCATTCCAATCATTTTGGTCTCTATCAATTGAGTCGGTACACCTGCTTTCGAAATACTCACTATCGCCATCTACTAAGGCATAAAGCCAGTAAAAAGGTTTGTCGTCACAGGCTGGATCTTCATTGGGATATACCTCCAGCCCCCAGCGATAGTCAATGGCATCAGCTCCTGCGCCGAAGATTAAGCCGTAAAGCATATGCCGATCTTCATCCGAGGTACGGCGCACTTTCACGTTGAAGGTGCCGTTGACTTGCTTAGGAATATTGAAGTTAGGGATGATACAGCGTTCGCCATCCTCTTCAACTTTAACCTGATAATGGCCATTCAGGTACTCGAAATAACATTCCTGCCCTGCTGCCTTTCCTGTTGGCCAACCGCTATCCGGGCTGCTGAAGTCATCAGAGAAGACGATAGGGGAGTAGGAGATAAAAGGCAAGTAGACGCGGTATGGGCGGGCGATAAAAGGCAAGTAGATGTAGTAGGTCATCAGGCTGGTGCTGGAAAGGGAGAAGTTGGCGCCGTCCGGCTGAGGGGCTGCCGGTTCTCGTGCCGCGACCATCCTGAGGTTGCTCCAGGCGCTCAGGAGCAACACCAGGGCGGTCAAAGCTAGCGCAAACGCAGCCAGGGCTCGCGCATGACGAGCCAGGTTGGAGATGATCCGGCCTTTCATGATATTACTCCTGTTAAATATGCTTACCGACTATTGTGTATTCTATCACAGCTCAATGAGAGCGCCAATTTCCATATGCTGGTATACTGTTTCCCCGCACCGACTTAAGGCGTAGCCACCAGATGGTAGATAATGCCATCACGATAACCGACGACGTAAATTTCCCCAGCCGCGTCTTCGCCAAAGGAGCTGATACTCACACCAGTGTTGAGCAGCAGCGCCATATTCCATTCACTGGACGCTTCTTGTCTCAGCCCCCAAATATTGCCTGAACAGAAGTCGCCGAAAAAGTAGACACCCGCCATCTGGGGGTAGCGAGTTCCCCGGTATACGTAACCACCAGTGATGGAGCATCCCTGAGTGTGATCATATTCAGCTACCGGCGCAACCAGTCCAGCAGAGTCACAGCCGGCGGCTGGCTCAAAGCAATGGCTGGCTTCCATCATGTTCCACCCATAATTCTCCCCACCCGGGCTGGCGGCAGGCTGGGCGTCTACCTCTTCGTACTGGTTCTGGCCGACGTCAGCAATGTAAAGATCGCCCCCAGCCCGATCGAAGGCAAAGCGCCAGGGATTACGCACTCCCAACGCCCAAATTTCGGGGCGGGCGTCAGGCCGGCCGAGGAAGGGATTATCACCAGGAATTGTGTAGGTTTCGGCTCCCGTTACGCTGATGCGCAGCAACTTGCCCAACAGCACGTCCGGGTTTTGGGCGTTGCCCCACGGATCGCCCGCCCGGCCGCCGTCGCCCATTCCGATATATAAATAGCCATCGGGACCAAATTGAAGCTGACCGCCATTGTGATTGGCAGCCGGTTGCTCAATCTGGAGGATCTTTTGCTCACTGTTGGGATCAGCCTGGCGCGAATCCCCTGCCAGCTGCCGGTAGCGGGCGATGACCGTGTCACCACGCAGGTCAGTGTAGTCAACGTAGAAGAGTCCACTGGCAGTGAAGTCGGGCGGAAAGGCGACGCTAAGAAGGCCCTGCTCGCTCCCTTCGGAGCCCACCCGGCCGGTGATATCGAGGAAAGGTGTGGGTTGCACGACGCCATTCTCCACCAGGTAAATGCGCCCGCCCTTTTCAACAACGAATAACCTAGAGGCCCCCGATGAGTCTTCCCCAGCATGCGCGACGTAAACCGGTGCCTGGAACCCGCTAAAGGCCGGCTCCAGGGCAATGCCCGGTGGAAAGGCAGGTAAGGCAAGCGTGGGAGTAGGAGGTGTGGTGGGAGCTGACTCCGCCGAGGGTGTCCATGTCGGGCTGACCACCTGGGCGGTAGGGGAGGCGTGCTCAGCCGGGGCGGTCTCCGGCAGCCCGGTTGTGGGAGTCAGGGTCGGCATAGTCATTGGCGTAGGCGTGGCGGAAGGACCGGAAGTCAAGGTCAGGGTGGAGCGGGCTAAAGGGGTGGATGGAGAGAGCGCCGAGCCCGGAGGAGATGTTGGACTCACCGCGGGGCTACAAGCTGCGACCAGGACGCATAAGCTAATCAAGACCAGGTGACAAGAAAAACGGTGGTTTGTAATCATTCTCCGTTCCTGTTGAGGATATTCAGTAGCTCTTCAATCATTATACTCAACCTATCCGAAATTTCCGAGTCTTGAGGCTCACCATCCATTTCCCTTATCACCTACCCTCTCACTCGTTTGGGTGACTGTATATCATCCCCGTCTCACCCTCTGACCTGCCGGAAATCATCCGTAAAATCGCTCCTGCAAGACTGGAAAATTTTGACAAAATAGGTATAATTGATATGAAAAGCTGGTAACCCGCTCAAGGTAATTCTGATAAATCAGACTCGCCCTTATGGGTGTGATTCTTGTCTTAAGTTAAACGCCTACAGCTCCCCAATGCCGATAATTCGATTAAGGAGAAGTTTATGGCTGAAGCGACACTTCCTGCAGAGGGACAACCAAAGCTGACCCGGCGTGAATTGTTGAACTATGCCTGGCTGGCCTCGCTAGGCATATTACTGGTTGATGTGGCTGGCATTGGCTTTCTCTTTTCTATGCCTCGCTTCAAAGAGGGTGAATTCGGAGGTGTCTTCACCTTAGGCCCGGTATCGGTCTTGCCGCCGGTAGAGGCGCCGCCGGTCAACTACCCCAAGGTGAAGTTCTGGCTGACCCGGTCCGAGCAAGGTGTAACAGCTCTGTATAAAGTCTGTACTCATCTGGGCTGTCTGTATGCCTGGAGAGACCAGGAAGGCAAATTCATCTGCCCCTGCCATGGTTCTCAATTTCAGTATGACGGCACTTACATCCGAGGGCCAGCGCCACGCTCCCTGGATCGCTTC
>JAHELX010000046.1:0-7596 GCA_024643945.1 Anaerolineales bacterium | reverse complement strand
TGAGCATACAAGACCTGCGAACCCAGGCTCTGACCCTTTTGGACGAACGCGTGCGGATTATCACTGCCGGATTAGGGCTGAAAGAATTGCGTGCGGTGCTGCGCGGCGACCCGGCTACCGAACGCCCCAATCCCCGCTACCGGGTGCACATCACCAGTTTTCTCTTCCACATCCGCCCCCGCTACTACGAAAAAGCCAGCACGTGGTTCACCCATACTTTCCGCCTGGGCTACTTTACGACTTTCTTCTTCATCCTCGAGATCATCACCGGGCTGATCTTGATGATCTACTACGTCCCCTCGCCAGCGGAAGCTTACGGGTCTATTTTGGAACTGGTGAGCAATGTACCCTATGGGCTGATGCTGCGAGATTTGCACCGGCTAGGGGCTGAGGCAATGGTCGCCTTTGCTGCTCTGCATATGCTCCGTACCTACCTGACCGGATCTTATAAGAAGGAGCGGTCTTTTACCTGGCTTACCGGGGTAGTCCTGCTACTAATCACCTTGTTCCTCAGTTTCAGTGGTTATCTGTTGCCGTGGGATCAACTCGCCTACTGGGCAGTGACGATCGGTACCAGCATGGCCGAAGCGGCCCCGTTATTCGGCAACGAGGTCAACCTGTTACTGCGAGGGGCACCAGATATCGGTGCCGGTGGCCTGCTGCGTTTCTACCTGCTCCACGTGGTTCTGCTCCCCCTGGTAGCCATTGCTATCCTCAGCATCCACTATTACAAAGTCGCGCGCGAGCATGGTATTTCTCTGCCGGCGCGTATCGCAGAGGGAGATCTGCCTAAAGAGGTCAAGAAGGAGGTCACCGAGCGTATTGATTTTATCCCAGATCTGTTGACGCACGAAGTGTTCCTGGCGTGTCTGACTATCTTCGTTCTGGTAGTGGCGACTGCGTTCTTTTATCACGCCCCTCTGGAGCATCACGCCAATCCCCAGAAGACACCTCTGGATACCAAGGCCCCATGGTATTTCTTGTGGCTTCAGGGTATGCTCAAGTTGGGCGATAAATCTCTGATGGGGATTATCCTGCCTACGCTGTTCTTTGGCCTGCTTTTCGCTGTACCTTATGTTGACCGCAATCCATACCGCATGATGAGCAAACGGCCCATCGCTGTTCTACTGGGGCTAGCAATCGTGGTTGCTCTGGTCGTCCTGACCTATATGGGCACGCCTCAATTCGGCATCGAGACGCCGGCCGCCACTCGCATCGTTCAGGATCTGGCTCCCGAGGAAGGACTTGGCCCATTGCGGGCAATTCCCTTCGATCAACTCGAGCCGGGCGTCTATGAAGTCGGCAAGACTGATTCCACGACCCTGCCCCGGGAACTGGCCCGCGTCTTCGTTGAGTTCGAGAGTCGAGTCAACGAAGCGGCCGACGCAGGTAAGCTGCCCAACGCCCAGGCCGTTATCGTCATCGAAGATTGGCAAGCTAACCTGAGAAAAGTCACCCCTCGCATCGTGTGGACCGATCCTGAGAGCGGGGAGCAGAAAACTTTCGAACATCCTATCTTCCTGCACCGCGACCGACGTCGTGGTGGTGAATAGCTCGCTCGTCGCAGGAGGTCGGCTATCGTTATGGCTCGTACACAGCTACAGATTTTCCTTGGAGTATTCCTGGTCTCTATGGCCGCTGTGATTATCATCTTCGTTGGCTTCAACGAGGAGAAACGTATGGCGGAATTTGCTCAGTCCCAGCAGGCGGAAGCGATTGAGGTGGGTGCGGACTTGTTCGAGACCAATTGCATTGGCTGTCACGGTATCAAAGGCGATGGTATCCAGGGCCTGGCGCCCCCTCTTAATGACCGCCATTTCTTCACCCAACGGCTGCAAGAGGTGGGATGGCAAGGGACTTTCCAGGACTACATCATCGCGACCGTTTCTACCGGGCGGCCTGTCTCGACCCGTCCCGAACAATACGTTGGTGGCGGCAAGCCGGCCATGCCGGCCTGGTCTCAGCAATACGGGGGGCCGCTGCGCGAGGATCAGATCCGTGACATCGCCACTTTTATCTTAAACTGGGAGCCCACTGCTATGGGCCAGGCCGAACTTACGGAGCTACCCACCCCTACCGCTGCGCCCGAAGAACAGGGGGATCCAGTCGCCAGAGGGCGACAGATCTTCACCGAGCGGGGTTGTGCTGGCTGCCATACGATCGAGGGGCTTAGCACCGGTGTCGTGGGGCCCAACCTGACGCAGATTGGTGAGATTGCTGCCACACTCAAGGAAGGTTATTCGGCCGAAGAGTATATTCGGGAATCCATTCAGAATCCCAATGCTTACATCGTGGAAGGGTATCAGCCCAATATTATGCCCCAAAACTACGGCCAACAACTCAGCCAACAAGAATTGGACGACCTGGTAGCCTTCCTGCTGGCTCAAAAGTAGCTTAGCTGATCCTCCCGGAGGAACTTATGCAATCATCAAGCCGCCCCCACCAGGTTGGGCTGGCCCTGTTGAGTGTCCTGGCACTCTTGATCTTCTGGCAAGCACGAACCTTGGCCCAGAGCCCCACCCAAGAGCAACTGGAAATGGGAGCCCGGCTCTACGCCGAAAACTGTGCCGTCTGCCACGGCCCCAATGGGGAAGGGCGGGTTGGCGTGACGCTGGCCAAGGATTGGCCCTCGATCCGACCTGATCTCCTGGTCAAATCTGTCATTGAAGCGGGTGTTCCCGGCTCTCCCATGCCAGCCTGGAGCCAGAAGAACGGAGGCCCCCTGTCCGATGAGGAGATCGACGCGCTGATGCTCTACATCCTCAGTTGGGAGACCGGGGGCGCCCCTTCGCTATCCCCTACGCCGACCTTTACCCCGCGGCCACCTATTACCCCGGTGCCCGAGGTCAAGGGAGATCCCAATCGAGGGGCGGTTTTATATGCCGAAAACTGCGCCGTCTGCCACGGGGCGAACGGGGAAGGGCGCGTGGGTGCTCAGCTAGACAAGGTATGGCCCTCGATCCGCCCCGACCTCCGCATTAAAACCGTCATCGAGAACGGCGTGTCGGGTTCGCCTATGCCAGCCTGGGGCCAGAAGAACGGGGGGCCGCTGACGGAACAAGACATCAACGACATTGTTGCCTTCGTCCTGAGCTGGCAAGACCAGGCAGCCCCCAGTGGCGAGGTACCAACGCCTACCCTAGCTCCGTCAGTCCTGAGTGGTCCATTAGGGGTGCTGGTGCTGGTCGCCGGCCTCCTGGTGCTGGTCTTGGTGGGGGTCATTGGGGCGCTGGCACGTAAAAGGTGAACCTGTATACCCTTCCCTACTTCCGCCGCTCGCCAGCTATAGCGGTAATGACTCGCAGCCAGGCGCCGCTCTCCTCACCTCGGGGCTCATCTCGGAAACGGTAGTCACTCTTGCGGATTACCTCACTCAAGTGGCCAACCAGCCGCTCCCAGATGGCTCGTTGCGCCTTCACCAGAGCGTCGAAGATGGCCTCGTCACGCACTCGGGTCAGGGCCTGGCGAAAGTGGGGCAGACACAAGCCATCCGACGCCTGGTACGCGGCCAACAGAGCATCTTCGCCGAGAAGATTCTCGACCAGGGTGTTCAGGCATATGTCCTCCATCGTCTCGGCTTGGACACAGGCCGGACAGCGGGCATGGGGAGCAAGTCGGGCGACCAGTTCGGCCGTGGCTGCCGCCGGTTGCTTCGGATCCAATGTTTCACGACTACGGCGTAGCGACAAAGCGGGTAATGCCTGGAACCGGGCATCCTCTATGGCTTCGAGCACGCTCTGCAACACGTCGCGCATGATGATGGCCACTCCCAATGATGCACCCTTATAACGCACCAGTTCCCAGGCATGCTGGTTGCAGAAGCCACGCGCCTGGCGAATGCGGTGTCGCAGGCCAGGGTCGTTCACATTCTCCCAGAGCAAGCTGTCCAGATAATGGTCGGCAGCATTGGCTTTCAGGTGGCACACCGCGCAGCCCGGTGAAGCCAGGGCATCGCGTAGATCGTAAAAGCTCATGGTTCGACTCATGACGCACCCTCACATATAAAAAAGCCTCTATCGCCTGGACATATGCACACGTCACAGAGATAGAGGCTATCAGTCGAAAGTCCGAGCCGTCAGGCTGCCTTTTTGGCTTCCTTGCGAACAGGGGTAATAACTGGCCGGATGCCCTTATATATCTGATGGCCACCAATAGTACGCAAGATGAGGCCAGGCGATTTGCGCCCCAAAATTTGGTACAACCCGGCCGGCGTAAGGGGAACATTGTCGTTGGCCAAGAAAATTCGGAATACAGCCGTCGTTACGGGGGTATGTTCCGTAATGTAATCGGGTTGCTGGCTGCAATGAGTGCGAATCACGTGCCACAAAATGTCAACCCGCTTGACCTCCCCGGTGTCGGGACTTACCCAGTCAATCTCCTGGGGTGGGCTATCAGCATATTGGGCCCGGCATTCTGAACAGAGTTGAGCCTGTAGGTCAACCCGCAGGTTGCGGCTGTTCTGCTCCCACCAATCAAAATCTATATGAAATTTAGTATCCAGGGTTGGTTTTACATATCGAGCCATAAGTCATTAAGTTTCTATCGAGGAATCGTAGGTCCAGTAGCCATGTCCCATGGGAACGAAACATGCCCGAGTGGACAGCTCGTAGAATATAGGACCAGGCGGGCACCGGCGGACGACATTGACAGCACTATACAATGTTTTAGCGTGAACCGCCCCCTGCGGATTTAGCTTAGCCAACTCCGGAAAGATTTGCCGGAGAAGGACGAAGAGTGGTTTTTGCGATCCTCCCGCGTTACTCCACAAGGCATCAATCGCTTTCCAATCATTGACGCCGATGACCATCAAGTCATCGTATTCGCAAGTGCTCGGTTGCTTGAGAAGTTGAAAACTTAACCGTCCATCCTGAATCACAGCCACCCGGACCCATTCGCGTCTGAGACGTACTGGCTGATAATCCACCATAACGGTCAGCGGATCGTCGGCGCGAATTAACGTGATGTAAGCACCGACGGGTAGCTGGTTTTGGGTATACCATTGGTCGAGGCCAAAAACGTATTGGCTCTTGCTGACCACCCAGCCCGAAAACTGCTTACCTGATCGTTTGTCGATAAATGTAATCCGCGCGTGATGCTCGTCGGCCTCAGGGAAGAAAGGTTTTGTCTTGGGGGTGAGAGGCAACGTCCCCGCTCGGCGGTGTGGGTAATTAAGAGTGACGACGACCGTCTCGGCGTCGGAGATGGGTGGCTGAATGTGGGCAGGGTCGGTTGCTTCGTCGTCAATCTCGCCTACCAGCCGCCGCAACTCGTTATCGAAGCGATCCATATCAAAAGGCAATTTGGGCGCTTCCAACTGCGGGGGCACCTGGAACACCTGGGGGGGTTCCAGCCGACGAAGATACCAGAGAATCTGACCCTTAGGGCCTACATTCTCGAATCGCTCGTCGGCGTGCAAGGCAAAGTTGAGCGAAATCGCCTGTGTTTTAGCAGGAATATCGTCTGGCAGATCCAGGTCTTTCAATAACGCGTCAACTGGCAAAGGGTTGTTGCTGATATCTATGGCAGCCTCAGCGATATTGAGATGACCGTCATGAATGGGTGCAAGCAGACCCTTCAAGAACCACTGGCCTCGGAAGCTGACGAATTCGTCGTTATCTTCTAAAGCCTCTTCAAGGGTAGCATGGATATGCTCTCTGTATAACTCATATAGTTCTTGCGGCGAGGCCAACCCTTCGGCTTCGGCCAGGCTTTGCCCTTCGTCCAAATTCAACGAATGGGGCTGCGGGAAGTCGGCAACGAACTCCTTAACGTCGCCATCTCCCTCAAACTCAACCTCGATAACCGCAAACTCACCATATTGTGGATTATAGCCAGGACGCCGGCCAACAACTGTAGCCGCCGCGTAGTCCAAGCGGGGAAAGACCAGTTGCTCCCCTATCTGATAGTTATCTTTGGGCTGATAGAGAGTGCCGCGCTGGAGTTCGGTCCGAATAGCCAGTTCCTCTAGCTGACAGTGACGTTGCACTATGGCCAAGGCCAGGCTGTCAAGAGCCCGCGGCTGGTTACTCTCCAGCAGCAAGTTATACAGATATTCGATGTCGTCAGCATCTACGACAAATTGCTCTTGCCAGTACTCAGAGGTTTGTGTTTTGCGTTGAACCAATGAGATAAAACTCCCAATTGTGAGAAATATCGTGTAGATTCTACACTAATCGTACATTATACCAGCCTTCGCCTAGCTTGACAAATTGCATTCCTCGCCAGGGTGTGTTCGGGTTTCGGGAGGATGTATCGCCCCCAAAAATTAATGTGCCCTCCTCGCTAAGGCTTCCCCAAAACTGAAAGGCACCTTCGCCACCCTGATTTATCGAATCGGCTATCTCGTGGTATCATACTGTGACGTGGAGGATAACCAGCCTGTGAGAGGATACCGCCCACATATCATCGTACTTGCCCTGTATACACTGCTGGCACTGGGACTCACCTGGCCGCTGGCAGCTCACCTGGCTACCCACGTTCCTGGCAGCGCAGTCTGGGCCTTCGACGAGTCTACCTTTGTGTGGAATATGTGGTGGTTCAAGTTCAGCCTCCTCAACCTGGGTCAATCACCATTGCACACAAACTACATCTTCTATCCCCTGGGCATTGACCTGGTGCTTTACACCTTCAACTTCTTCAATGCGATGCTTGGGCTGCCGTTGCAGATGACTCTGCCCCTACCACTGGCCTCGAACCTGGTCATCCTCTTCGCCTACGTCACCAGTGGCTACGGGGGCTATTTGCTGACCTTGTATCTTCTCGTCCACGGCCGGAGACGAAGCGTAAGACAAGATGCTATCCTGCCTTACCAATTGGCGGCCTACACCGCAGGAGCGGTCTATGCCTTCGCCGCCAGCCGCATGATTTATGCCGCCCTGGGTCACTACGATATGGTGACAGCACAAGGATTCCCCTTTTACACGCTGTTTCTGCTAAAGGCACTGCGCGAGCCCGGGTATCGAAACGCCATCCTGGCTGGGGTCTTCGCGGTCTTCGCCCTGCTGGCCGAGATGATCTTCGGCGTGTTTCTGCTCTTCCTCACCCTCATCCTGGTCTTCTTTGAACTGCGCGCAGCCAAAGCGCCGCAACCCGCCTCTTACGTGCCATCCAGCCTGTTGCACATAGTGTATCGCATATCGCCAACCGGCTATCATCTGCTGCGGGTGATCCCACGCCTGATGCTGCTAGGGCTGATAGTGGGAGTCCTCTGGTCGCCGGTGATGCTGCCCATCCTGCGTGCCTTCGCCCAGGGAGACTTCGCGCTGGCTGGCTGGGGCGAGGGTCTGAAACTCTCGGCCGATTTGGTCGGCTGGTTCACGCCGACGCCGCTGCACCCCTTGCTGGGCGCCAACGATTGGCCAACTCACCTGCGGGCTGTCGTCGAAGGCAACGCTCCTTTCCGGGATGTGAACACAGTCTTTCTGGGCTACGGTGTCCTGGCCCTGGCGGCCATCGGCTCGCTGAGCGCGTGGAAACAGGCCCGTGCCTGGGCCTGGAGCGCCCTTATCTTCGCCGTGTTCACCCTGGGACCGCTGCTCCAGATCAGAGGAAGGTTCCTCTTCCCTTTAGATAATTTATTGCGCGAGCAAGGGCTGT
>JAHELX010000521.1 GCA_024643945.1 Anaerolineales bacterium | reverse complement strand
TCCATATGAGATTCCAGTCAGCCCCGACGCGCCTCCCGGCGAGTATCACCTGCTGGTTGGTCTATATGACCCGGTCACAGGTGCCCGATTGCCGGTGCTCGACGATAACGGGCAAGCGACAGGAGACTCGATTCAACTCAACCAGATCATTACCATCCAGGCAAGATAACTATATGAGCCAGGCACTGTTCCGACGCACCCAGTCTGACCGGGCGAGATGTTGAATGATGAAGATACCCACCCAGGAGACAATCCTCAAAAAAGCGCGCAACGTCGCCCGACCAGTTGTGGGGCTGTTGCTCCTATACCTTCTGCTGGCGCTAATTTATGGCATAGTCATCCCTATCTTCGAAGCGCCCGACGAAGATGGTCATTTTCGCTACGTCGAGTCCATTGTCCAGGCAAGAGCCATTCCGCGCTATCCCGGTTTAGACAACCTCATCGCGCAGCAGCATCCACCGTTGTATTATGCCCTGGGCGCGGTGTTAATAGCCCCCATTGACACCAACGACCTACCCTCATATCTGACACGCAACCCGTATGGCCGCATGGGCCATTCAGACAATCTGGGCAACAAGAACATCTTTCTACACCCACCTCGGCCCGAAGCCCGTTTTCCATGGCAAGATACAGCGCTGGCGGCCCATCTGCTGCGCTGGCTGTCTTCTGCTTTCGGCGCGGGTACCGTATTGCTAACCTACGCCACGGCGCAACACGTATTTCTCACTGAAACATGGCCCCCCCTGTTGGCGGCTGGACTGGTAGCCTTCAATCCCCAGTTTGTTTTTATTTCTGCTTCCATAAACAACGATAATGCCGTTACTTTTTTTGCAACGCTGGCTCTGTTCCTGGCAGTCCTGCTCACCGATGGGGATTTCTCATGGCGAACGGCTGCACTGGCGGGAGCAGTGGTGGGCCTGGCGACACTTTCCAAACTTAGTGGTGTGGCCACAGTGAGCATTATCGGCCTGGGAGTGGTGGTTGGCTGGTGGCGGCATCGCTCCTGGCGTCGGCTGATGAGCCAGTTGGCCCTGGTAGGACTGGCCTGGGGCGTAGTGGCTGGTTGGTGGTTGGTCCGCAATCAGCAGCTTTACGGGGATATGTGGGGTATAAACGAATTTCAACGCTTGACAGGGCCAGCCACACCGCTGCCGATAGCAGAATATCTGCGCATGTTGCGTGGCGCCGAGATCTCTTTTTGGGCAGCCTTCGGCTGGCTGAATATTTTGGTGGCCGAGCCGATTTATTGGCTTTACGGGGCCATCGTACGCGTGGGAGCATTGGGACTGCTGATCGGAGGCATTCGCTACGGGGTAACAGGCTGGCGGCCGATGATCCGCTGGCGTGGGGTCTGGATAGGACTCGCCTGGGTGCTGACCTTCCTGGGCAGCCTTTATTGGCTGGCTGCTGCGATGGGTGGTTTGCAAGGACGGCTGCTTTTTCCGGTCACTGGTGGCCTGGCGCTGGTGACGACCGTTGGTTGGCACGCGCTCCTGCCCGCCCGGTGGCGTGGATGGTTGACGGCGATACTGCTGCTGGTTCTGGCAACGCTGGCCATAGCCATGCCGTTTACGGTCCTCCGCCCGGCCTTTGCCCCGCCGCCCGTGGTGGCAGCAGACGCCATCCCCGCCGAAGCCCGTTTTGACCGGCCATTAGTCTACGGCCAGCGGGTCGAGCTGTTGGGCGTGGCCCTTTCACCCCAAACGGCTGTGCCCGGGGGGACGCTCACAGTCACCGCCTATTGGCGGATGCTGGCCCCGGTGGACGACAACTACAGTCTAGCCGTCAGGCTATACGGTGCCAAGCGCACCCTCCTGAGCCAGACAGACACCTATCCTGGATTGGGTAATTTGCCTACCAGCCAGTGGCAGACCGGTCAGATTTATGCCGACACAGTGCCTGTTAATATCCCATGGGATGCGCCATCGGTTGCGTACCTGTCTATCGAGTGGTATAAATTTGGCATCCAAGGATTCTCCGTGCCACCTATGCTGGATGGCGAGTTATTTGCTGTACCCTTGCGAACTGTGAAGATTGCTCAACAGGAGGACTGAAGGATCAGTGCAAAATACAGCGCTTGATCGCTTGCGAACATGGCTCACCGCTGACGACTCCCGCCTGGCACTGGGGACGGCCATTGGCGTGGCCGCGCTGGTCGGCCTGGCGACCGGCGCGCTGTTTGGCCTTCTGGGGCCAGTGCTGGCGCTGGGAGCCGTCGGCGGGCTGGTAGTAGGCCTGCTGATGCTGCGCTCAATCCGCTGGGGGTTGTTCGCGCTAATCGGACTCATTTGCTTGCTGCCCTATGGAGCGATTCCCATCGACGTGGGCTTCCGGCCTACCTTTATTGACGTAGTGCTGCTGGGATTGTTTGGCGTCTGGTTCGTACGCAAGGCTGGAAGGTCGGAAGGGAGGAAGGGTGGAAAGGTGGAAGACTGGAAGGCTGGAAGACTGGAAGGCTGGAAGACTGGAAGATCAGCTCACTCTCCCACCCTTCCACCCTTCCACCCTTCCATCCCTCCATCCTTCCATCTTCTGATCTTTGCATTCCTGCTTTGGACATTGATCACCTTTATCGCCGGGCTGGCCCACGCCCCTCTCAGCGCTACCGTGCTGCGCCGCTTCGCCGAGGTACTACTGTCCGTCTCCCTCTTCTTCGTGATAGTTAACCAGGTACGCCACATCAAGGGGCTGGAGCAAATCACGACTGTTCTCATCTTGTCCGGCGGATTGACCGGCTTTTTAGCGGTGTTGTTTTACGTGCTGCCTGGCCCGCTGACAGTGCGCATCCTCTCCAAACTGGCTGTGTTCAACTATCCGGCCGGACCTGGCATCCTGCGCTTCATAGAGGAGGACCCCAGCCAACCGATGCGGGCCATCGCTACCTCCATTGACCCCAACGCACTGGGCGGTCTGCTGGTCATCGTCACAGCAGTGGCCGTGGTGCAGCTTTTCGCCGACCATCCTGTGTTGCCCCGCCGCCTGCTGGCCCCTCTGGTTGGATTCATGGGATTGGGCCTGGCACTGACCTTCTCCCGGGGCTCGATGCTGGGGTTAGGAGCCGCGCTGGTGCTGGTTGGAGTGCTGCGCTACCGCAAGCTGCTCCTGCTGATAGCCGTGGTAGCCATCTTGATGCTTTTACTACCCCAAACTCAAGTCTTCGTCACGCGCTTCATCCAGGGGATACAGGGCCAGGACCTGGCCACCCAAATGCGCTTTGGTGAGTACAAAGACGCCTTCATCCTTATCAGTCGCTACCCGGTGTTGGGCGTTGGCTTCTCTGGGGCGCCTGACATCGATTTATACCTGGGTGTTTCCGACCTTTACCTGCTTATCGCCGAGCAGATGGGTCTGGTGGGGCTGCTTATCTTTCTCGTCATCGCCGGGACGTACTTTGTCGTCACCTATCGCGCCTGGCGGCAGATAGCCCGGGGCCACGTGATCGAAGGGCCTGCCCTGCCCGTCCTGCCTGCCCCGGCCCCTGGGCTGCCAAGCCTATGCCGGGACGGTGCACCTGCCCGTCCTGCCTGCACCTGTCGGCACGGCACCCTGGCCCGCGTGGCGGAGCCAGGACGGGCAGGTGGCTCGCGCTCCCGCGACCCCGCTCGCGCTTGGCGCGGGACGGGGCAGCGGGCCGGGGGGGCGGCAGCCTGGGGCCTGCACAGGCAGGCACAGGTGGCCGGGCCAGGGAGCAAGGCCGAAGGGCTCCTGCTGGCATACCAGACAGCGCTGGCTGGCGCGCTGGTCGACGGCGTCTTCGACCATTTCTTCTTTAATATCAACTTCGTGCACCTGGTCGCGCTTTTCTGGCTGGTGATGGGATTGGGAGTCGCAGCCGCCCGTTTATCTCAAGATCAGTGATTGGAGATCAAGGAGAGGTATTCATTCCAATCTCTAATCTCCAATCTCTAATCCCCTATCTATTGCCGATTTGCTGATTTGCCTCACTCGTCGCCTTGTTGTTTAACCAGCTCGAAAAAACAGAGGAGGGTGCTGCCATATTTACGCCGATCGTACTCGACCAGATTGTGTAGGGGCAGCTCTTGATATTCACGGGGGTGGATTTGAGCGATGACGATGCCGCTTCCCAATTCGGGGTCGTTACTAAGCCAGGCGGGGTGGGCATCAAGGGCATGCAGCGCCTCGGCCCACAAGCCTTTGTATTGAGGGGGAGCCACGTAAACGAGGTCGAAAGGAGCCTGGACAGATCCGGCGAGGTATTTAAAGGCATCGGCGCGCAGAACGATGGCGCGGTCGTCCAGGCGCGTGTGCTGCAGATTGGCACGCACAGTTCGCAGCGCAATTGGCGACTTGTCGACAAAAACTGCTTCGGCCGCCCCACGACTGAGTGCCTCGATGCCCACAGCACCGGTGCCGGCGAACAGATCCAGCACCCGGGCGTCGACGACAAAATCGCCTAGAATACTGAAGAGTGCCTCTTTAACTCGGTCGGTGATTGGCCGGGTTGCGTCGCCAGGGACAGATTGAAGGCGATGGCCCTTGGCGCTACCAGCGATGACTCTCATCCCTGCAAACTTACCAGATTGTGACCAGTCAATGCTTCTTCCATGGTAGGGGCGCAGCCCTGGCCTGCCTGCGCCGTGCCGGGACGGCGTGGCACTGGCGCCGGCAAGCCAGGACAGACGCGCTGTGCCCCTACCCAAGTTAAGTTGCTAACGACGCAGCCTCCCGTGCCAGGCCCCTGGGCTGCCAAGCCTATGGCACTAAAAATTGCAGCTTGTTCAGTCAAAACCTGCCCCGTGGGGGGCTTTGCTCCGGGAGGGTTCGCCCCTACTCAAGTGACCCACCCCGGTCTATCGCCTCCGCTGGCGATAGACCACCCAGCCAACCAGA
>JAHELX010000520.1 GCA_024643945.1 Anaerolineales bacterium | reverse complement strand
CAGTTGCAGGCGACCTCGCCGGCCATCGACAGCGGGGATAACAACGCCCTCCCAGCCGATGTCTCAGACCTGGACGGCGACGGCGACCTGACCGAACCATGCCCGCTGGACCTGGCCAACACCCCCCGGATCGTCGGCGGGACGATCGACCTGGGGGCCTATGAATTTGGCCGGCTTCTCTACCTGCCCTTAGTGGTCAAGTAGCCCGATCAAAGGTGTAGGCTAGTAGTGGGGGCGATAGTTAGCCCCTCGTGAATATGGAGAAGCAATTATGAGCAAAGAATTGGCCAACGAACCCAAACAAACCATCAAGCGGCCGGAGCCGCCGCTGAAGTGAAAAGGAGACAGTCCATGAGCCCTTCGCCGCTCAGCCCGCGCCTGCTCAAAGGCGCCATCGTGGCCGTCGACCTGGCCAAGTCCAAGCAGACCACCATCGCCTTCCAGTACAACCCGGAGACGGTTACGCGCACGCTGGCACCCAGTCTCTCCGAGAAATTTTCTGGCTCCAGCGCCTCCCAGCGCGTCAGCGCGCTGAACTTTTCCGGCGCGCCCGAGGAAACCTACAGCCTGAAGATCCTGATCGATGCCAGCGACCTGCTGGAGCGCGGCGATTCAACGGCCGGCTCGAGCGGCATTCTGCCCCAACTGGCCGCCCTGGAAACGCTGGTGTATCCAAAGCTCGAGGACGTCAAGGAGCAGGAGCGGAAGCTCAAGCAAGGGGTCCTTGAGATCGGCAACGTACGTTACCAGGCGCCCCTGACCCTGTTCGTTTGGGGGCAGCAGCGCGTTTTGCCGGTCACGCTCACCAAGCTGAGCGTGACCGAACAGGCATTTGACGCCCAGCTCAACCCCATCCGCGCCGAAGTTGATCTTAGCATGCGCGCCCTCAGCTACTCCGACCTGGATCCCAGTCACCGCGGCTATGACCTGTTCCTCGACTACCAAAGCCACAAAGAGCGCCTGGCCCGGCAGGGAATCAGCAAAAATGCGAGTGGACTCATCGGCGTCAAAGTAAAAGTATAGGCAAGCAGGAGAAGTGTGGATATGTTTGAGCCCAGCAGCCGTTACTACATCCTGGCAGAGACCACCTACACCAGGGATGGCCGGGAAATCACCTACAAGCGCCGCCGCTTTTTGCCCCAGGGAGAGCAGATCCCGGTGCTGCGCGAAGTGGTCGTGGCCGGCCATGACCGCCTGGACCAGATCGCCGCCCAGCAGTTGGGTGACCCTTTGCAGTTCTGGCAGATCTGTGATGCCAACGACGCCCTCAACCCGTTTGACCTGGTCGAGCAGGGCGTCTTGCGCATCCCCTTGCCCCAGTTTCAAGAGGAAGACTGATGCCCATCCGGAGCCTGCAACTGGGTTTGCTCATCGGCAAAAGCGTGCCCAAGAGCGTAACACCGGCCGTGCTCAACGCCCTGCAATCGGTCGAAGTCAATCAGAGCGACGCCGGGCCGGGCGGCATCCGGCCAGGCTTTCAGATCACCTTCGGCGCCCAGCGCGATGACGACGCCAAAGCCGATTACCGCCTGCTGCAAAGCGGCCTGCTGAATCCGGGCAGCCGGGTGATTATCACCGTGACCCTCAACGGCCGGCCTTTCGTGCTTTCGGATGGCATCATCACCCACCAGCAGCTCAGCTTCAACCCGGGCCAGGCCGGGGACTCACTGGCTGTGATGGGCAAGGATCTGAGCGTGATGCTGGATTTGACCGAAAAACGGGAGAGCTACGCCGGCATGAAGCACCAGCAGGTGGTGGAGAA
Organism: Anaerolineales bacterium; assembly: GCA_024643945.1. The sequence continues at coordinate 3,100 of JAHELX010000520.1, read as the reverse complement.
GATCTTAAAGGCCTACACGGACCTGGGCATCAGGCCCCAGGTGACCGCCCCGGCCGCCGACTGGCCCATCCAGCCCCAGGAGCACGTCCCCTTCCAGCACGGCACGGACCTGGCCTATGTGCGCGACCTGGCCGCCGCCAATGGTTATATCTTCTATATTAAACCCGGCCCGCGGCCCCAGAAAAGCACTGCCTATTGGGGGCCGCCCGAGCGTAACATCAGCCCCCACCCGGCCCTGACGCTCAACATGGGCGCGGCCGACAACGTCGAAAGCCTCAACTTTGCCTACGATGCCCTGGCTCCCTACCAGGTGGTCCGCGCCCAGCCGGGCAAAGACCAGCCGGCCCTGGTGGAGATCACAAAAAGCACGGCCACCACCCAACTGGCCAGGAAGGCGGCTTTGACCAGCAACCCGGCCTTCGTGCGCCAGCGCTGGCTCACCTATGCCGGGCCGGACGAGGGCGAGGCGGCCGCCCGGGCCCAGGGGCTGGTGGACCTGTCCACCGAACGGGTGGTCACGGCCAAGGGCAGCCTGGATGCCCTCCGCTACGGCGACGTGTTGTTCGCCCCGGGCCGGGTCGGCCTGCGCGGCGTGGGCGAGACCTACGACGGCGAATACTACATCCGCTCTGTCAAGCACCGCATCAACGGCGACAGCTACAAGCAGGAGTTCACCCTGACCCGGGAAGGGGTGGGCAGTAACATACACCAGGTGAAAGTGTAAGCGGAGGCCGGCATGGACAAGTTTTGGGGTAAATATCGGGGCCAGGTGGTAGACAACCAGGATCCCCTCAACCTGGGTCGCATCCAGCCGCTGGTGCCGGCCATCGCCGCCCAGCCGCTCAACTGGGCCATGCCCTGCACGCCCTACGCCGGCCCCCAGGTGGGCTGGTACGCCATCCCGCCCGTCGACGCCCAGGTCTGGATCGAGTTTGAAGGCGGCGATCCCAACTATCCCATCTGGTCCGGCTGCTTCTGGGGGGGCGCCACCCAAGAAGAGGGCCCGCCCCCGGAGGCCAGCGGCCCGGACGTCAAAGTGCTGCAAACGGCCAAGATGGTGGTGATCTTCAACGACGAGAGCGGCGAGCTGACCGCCAAGATGGAAACCGACTCGGGCCCCAGAAGTATCGTGATGAGCGAAAAGGGCATTGTGCTCACCAGCGACAAAGTTACCGTCACCATCACCCAGGACAAGATCGAGCTGGCTAAGGCGCCCGCCAGCCTGGAACTGGCCGACGGCATCACGCTCAAAAAGGCGGCGGCCTCGATTGAGCTGTCCGACAGCATCGCCCTCAAGAATGGGGGCGCCTCGGCCGAAATCCAGCAGGCCAGCATTGAGCTCAAAAACGGCGCCGCCGATATCAAGCTCAGCCCGGCCTCGGTCAATGTCAACAACGGCGCCCTGGAGGTGATGTAATGCCCGGCTTCCTGCTGCACGTTGGCGCCGTGGTGCAGTGCATGCACGGCGGCATGGCCCAGGCCACGGCTCCCAACCCGCGCGTCAAAGTCATGGGCCAGCCCATCGTCACCCAGGTGGCGCCCTGGACTATCGCCGGCTGCACCTTCCCACCACCGCCGGTCGCCAACGGGCCGTGTGTTACCGCCCAATGGGTCATGGGCGCCACCCGCGTCAAAGCCAACGGCATGCCGGTGCTGCTGCAAGACAGCCAGGCGCTGTGCGTGCCCACCGGCACCGGGTTGATCATCTCGATGACGCAGACGCGCGTCAGGGGTATGTAGCCTGAGTCCGACATTTAGCTGAGTCATGTCATTTCGAGGAGCCAAGCGACGAGAAATCCCTCTAAACTGTGCTTGCCAGACAAGGTTTCAGGGATTTCTCACTGCGCTGCGCTCCGTTCGAAGCTTGTCCTGAGACAAGTCGAAGGATGACATGCAAGGAATCTCCGAACTGAGGTATGTAAGGAGAAGAGTTTTATGAATGTCAGACACCCGTTTTCGCTCGACAGCTCCGGCCGTACCGCCCGGGACGATGAAGACAGCCACATTCGGGCCCTGATCGAACAGGTGCTGTTTACCGACCCCGGCGAACGCGTCAACCGCCCCGAATTTGGCAGCAATTTGCGCCAGATGGTCTTCGGCGGCCTGGATGAAGAGACGGCGGCCGCCACCCAATTCCTGGTGCAGGGCGCGCTCCAGCGATGGCTGGGTGACCGCATCCAGGTTGAAGCTGTCGAGGTGCGCAGCCAGGATACGACCTTAGAGGTCACCGTTCAGTATCGAGTCAACCGCAGCCAGGAGCTGCAGGTAGCCCAATTCACGAGCTAAAGACATGAGCCCAGCACACAGTCCGCCCATGGATATCGAAACCCCCGAAATCGACTATTTGAGCCGGGATTACGAGAGTTTTCGCCGCCTGATGCTCGACCACATGGCGCAGTGGGTGCCGGACTGGGTCGAGGACAACCCATCCGGCCTGGAGCATGCGCTGATAGACGCGCTGGCCTACCTGGCCGACTATGCCAGCTACTACCAGGATGCGGTGGCCACCGAGGCCTACCTGGGCACGGCCCGCCGGCGCCGCTCGGTGCGCCGCCACGCGCGCCTGCTGGATTACGTGCTGCACGAAGGCTGCAACGCCCGGGTCTGGGTGCAGGTTCAAGTGGACGGCGATGTACCAAAGGGGATTAAGCTCAGCAAGGGGACGCAATTGCTGGCCCGGGTGGACGGGGTGGACGACGTAACCATCGAGCCCGGCTCAGATCTTTACCACAGGCTGCTCAGCCAGCAGTCGCCGCCGTGCGTGTTTGAAACCATGCACGATGCCCGGCTTTTTCCCTCGCTGAATTGCCTTCCCTTCTATCGCTCAAACCAGGACGATCCTTACCTGCCGGCTGGCAGCACCCGCGCTGCGCTGAGATGGGATGGCTCGCGACCTGCGCCCCGCCCCGGAGCGGTCCTCATCTTTGAAGAGAGGCTCAACCCGCGGGACGGTTTCAGCCAAATCCCCGATCCCGCCCACCGCCACGCCGTGCGGCTGACCGGCTGCCGGTTGGAGAAGGCAGGCGAACAGGATATCCTCCGGGTTGAATGGGCCGTCGCCGACGCGCTGCCCTTTGATCTGTATATCGCCCGGCACCAC
>JAHELX010000519.1 GCA_024643945.1 Anaerolineales bacterium | reverse complement strand
ACTGTCGGCGAAAGACTAATCTTCATAGCATAGCTCTCCAACTACCCAATTATACTCAAACTTACAACCGCCGCCAAAGATTTAAAGAATAAACAGCCACTTTCGCCACGTTCTGCCAGGTTATGCTAAAATACGGGCATAATTGATTCAGGAGGAAGCTCTAACCATGTCTCAAAAAACGCCTGACGACTTCCTATGGTGGCGAGATGGGGTGATCTACCAAATCTACCCGCGCAGCTTCGCCGACGCCAACGGCGATGGGGTGGGTGACCTGCGCGGCATCATCGAACGCCTGGATTACTTGAATGATGGTTCGACTACGCTCACCACAGGTGGTTCGGCAGTACCCACCAGCCGAGATCTCCCCTCATCGCTTGGCGTCGACGCCATATGGCTCTCGCCTATCTATCCCTCACCTATGGCCGACTTTGGCTACGACGTGAGCGACTATTGCAATGTGGACCCGGCTTTTGGTACGCTGGATGACTTGGATGAACTGGTAGCCGAAGCACATCGACGCAACATACGAATTATTATGGACATGGTCATCAATCACACGTCCGACCAGCATCCCTGGTTCCTGGAATCGCGCTCCAGCCGTGACAATCCCAGGCGTGATTGGTACATCTGGCGCGACCCGGCACCGGACGGCGGCCTGCCTAACAACTGGCAATCGGCCTTTGGCGGACACGCCTGGGCCCGGGACGAGACCAGCCGCCAGTATTACCTGCACTCTTTTTTGAAAGAACAGCCCGACCTCAACTGGCGCAATCCTCAGGTGAAAGCGGCTATCTTCGACGTTCTTCGCTTCTGGCTGGATCGCGGTGTGGACGGCTTCCGGCTGGACGTGTTTAACCTGTACTTCAAAGACGACCAGTTCCGCAACAATCCATCCCGGCCGGGGCTGCGCGCCTACGATCGCCAGTGGCACGTCTACGACAAAGATCGGCCCGAGATGCACGACCTCTTACGCGAGATGCGCCAGTTGCTGGATAGCTACTCTGAGCGCGTAAGCCTGGGCGAAACCTTCAGCGATCGCCTGGCAGAGATGGCCGCCGCTTATTACGGCCAGCACAACGACGAGCTACACCTCGCCTTCAATTTTGACTTCACCCGCTCTGCCTGGAATGCGCGTAGCTTTCAGCAGAAGATTGAGCGTTGGGAAGCCCTATTGCCGCCGGGAGCCTGGCCTAACTACGTCTTGAGTAATCACGACCTGGTGCGCCATTACACCCGCTACGGCGCTGGCGCCCAGAGCCAGGCACGCGCCCAAGTCGCTGCTGCTATGCTGTTGACACTACGTGGCACCCCTGTCCTCTACTACGGTGAAGAGATCGGTATGCGCAACGGACGTATCCCTCGCAGCCGGATACTGGACCCAGTCGGCCGCCGCTACTGGCCTTTTCACAAGGGTCGCGATGGTTGCCGCACGCCGATGCAATGGGACAGCTCGCCCAATGCCGGCTTCAGTTCCATTGACGCCGCCGAACCATGGCTGCCCATCAATCCCGACTATCGGGAGGTCAGCGTAGCTGCCCAGCGGGACGACGCGGGCTCCATCTTCAGCTTCTACCGGCGGCTCATCAGGCTGCGCAAGGCAGCGGTCGCGCTGCGCCGGGGGAACTATCGCTCTATTCTGGAGCAATCCGACGAGGCCCTGGCCTTCCTGCGTGAGACATCCGAGCAGACAGTGCTGGTCTTCCTGAATTTCTCGCGTCGCCCGGTGCGCGTGACCCCCGTCATGCCCCTGCCGGCCACCCACTGGCGGGTGTTGCTCTCCACGGGCGGATGGAGTGATCGGGTGACCCTGAAGGGATCGGTCACCCTGTCCCCTTATGAGGTAAGCATTCTTGAGGCGAAAATGTGAGCCGAATCACCCGTCCCCATATACCTGCGGGTTGACACAATGCGGCAGACGCTCTCCCTTCAGCCCAGCAATGAGATTGGCGGCGGCCATGGTCGCCATTTTGCCCCGGGTGGCCACGCTGGCGCTGGCTGTATGGGGTGTGACGATGACGTTGTCCAGCGCCAGCAGTGGGCTGCCAGGTGGGATAGGCTCTGGCTCGGTCACGTCCAGAGCGGCGCCAGCGATTTCGCCCTGGGTCAACGCATGGTAGAGGGCGTCGAGGTCCACTACCGGGCCCCGGGCCGTGTTGATGAGAAGCGCCGTAGGCTTCATCTTGCGCAAGGCCTCAGCGCCGATTAGGTGATAGGTGTCTTCGGTCAGCGGTGTGTGGACGGAGACGAAATCCGCCTCAGCATAGAGAGTCTCCAGATCTACGCATTCGGCACCTATCTGGTCAGCATAGGGGTCGTCCTTGCAATACGGATCGTGGTAAAGCACGCGCATATCGAAGCCAGTCGCCCGCTTGGCCATGCCCTTGCCGATGCGCCCAAAGCCGATGATGCCCAGAGTGGCGCCGGTCACATCCTGCCCCAGCAGCAGTTTGGGGCCCCAGGTCTTCCAGCGTCCGGCCCGCGTGAATTTGTCCCCCTCCACCACGCGCCGGGCAGCGGCCATGAGCAGCGCAAAGGCAAAGTCGGCGGTGGTGTCAGTCAACACGCCGGGGGTGTTACCCACGGGGATAGCGCGCCGGGTCGCTTCGGTTATGTCAACATTATCGAAGCCGACGGCGTAATTGCTGATGACCTTCAAGCCTGGACCGGCGGCGTCCATCACCTGGGCGTCAATCGTGTCGGTCAGCAGCGACAGGATGCCCTCTACATGCTGCACTCGCGCCAGCAGGACATGCGGTGGTGGCGGCAACTCTTCTTCCCACACGTCGGCATCGCAAACGCCGGTAACCATCTCCAGCCCCACCTCGGGGATGAGACGGGTGACGAAGACTTTGGGTTTTGCCATGTCATCCTCCCTGTAGTTCAGTCCCTCCCCACCCACACGCCGCCCGCCGACGCCACAAACAACTCACCCGCCGGCCCCCAGGCCATGGCCTCCACCACCTCGGTCGCTAACTCGGGGGGGCCGATAGGCTGCCAGGTTTCACCCGCGTCTAGCGAATGGTAGAGTCCCGCGTAAGCCGTGCCGACATAGACAGTGCCCGGGTCGTTAGGGTCGAACAAAAAAGCCGTCACCGACACCTCCTCCAGCCCACGCCCCCACGGCTCGACGGTGTCGCCGCCATCGTAGCTGCGATAGGCGCCCCGGGTCGCCCCAATGTAAAGAACCGAGGTCCCCTCCCCAGTTCCCAGAGCAGGTCGAGGGGCTGCGACCTCGTCTTGAGGGCTTTGGCCCGAGTGTACCGCCGGACGCCTAACCTGCAGGGCCAACACCGTCTGCTCGTCCAGAGGACGGCCCACCGGCCGCCAGTCCTCGCCCGCATAACGACTGCGATAGAGGCCGGTATCGGCGCCAAGGTACAGAGTCGCGGGATGCAGTGGGTCTATCGCCAGGCTGATGGCTTCGGTGGTCACACCTAGACCCGCCCAACGAGCCTGCCAGCTTTGACCACCGTCGGCGCTTTCGTACATGCGCTCCCAGGCAGCCAAGATGTAGACATGATCGGCGTTCTCCGGGTCGACAGCCAGCGCGCGGATGCCCACCTCCAGATCTGATGGCACGCGCGCCCAGTTGGCACCGCCATCATCGCTGCGATACAGTCCGCTGGCTGCGGCTCCTGCGTAAACCACGCGCCGGTCTGATGGGGCGACCGCCAGGGCGGTCACGCCCCCGGGTGGGAAGTCCCTACCCTGCGGGTACTCCATACCCTGCGAGTACTGCGCATCTTGTGGGTACTTCGCCGGCACCTGTGTCCAGCGGCGCACGTCCGGCTGCCAGCGAAAGAGGCCGGTGCGAGTGCCCAGCAGCAACCCCACATCGGCGGTGAGGAGTGTGTTGGCATCGGGGGTGCCCAACGAGGGTGAAAGATACGTCCAGCTTTGGCCGTCGTCGTCGGTGGCATAGATGCCGCTCCAGGTACCGGCAAGGAGTTGATCACTGGCAGTCGCCAGGGCCAGCACACCACCTTGAGCCGGCACGCCGTTCCCCATCGCCACCCAGGTATCTCCCCCATCGTGGCTGCGATAGACCTGGCCCTGCCCGCTCCCAGCCCAAAGTGTCCCGGTTGCCCCCGTTAGGGGATCGGCCGTCCACAGGAGGGACACTACCTCGTCGCGTGCCCAGGGGACAGGCAGCACATCCCATGCCTCCCCGCCATCCTGGGTGCGGACCAGCCGGTCGCGCAAGCTGGCGACGGCCGTCGTGGGGTGGGAGGGACTGAGAGCCAGATTAGGAACGTAATCACCGGGGAAGGCAGCCGTCCAGGTATGCCCGGCATCCTGGCTGGAAAACAGGCCCTGGCCGGCGGTGCCAGCATATAGTTGTGTCCCATCTTTCGAGACCAGCAGCGAGAGTACGGCCGATGTCGCCAGCGGCTCTTCCTGGTCCAATGAAACCCACCGGTCTCCCTCCGGTGCCCCCACATAAAGCCCGGCGCCGTCCAACCCAACGTAAACGCGCCCTGCCCCATCGGCCGCCAGAGCGAAGACCGCCGCCGAAGGCAGGTCACCAGCAGAGGGTTTCCAACTCGTTCCACCGTCGGCGCTCTCCAGCAGGCCGTCGCGGGTCGCCGCCCAAAGATGGCTATTGGGAAAGGGAAGCAGGTCAAAAACGGGGTTGTCGCCCAGCCCCTCGGCGCCAACGGTCCACGTCTTTCCACCGTCGTGGCTGCTGGCCAGGCCCCCGGGCGCATAATACCCGGCCCACAGTCGAGTAGGGTCCGACGGATCGACGGCCAACGCCAGCACCACCGCCTGGCGGGGCAGACCGGCTTCGGCATGCTCCCAGGTCCAGCCAGGCGCCGGCCGGCACGCGCTCAGAATCAAAAGGCCGCAGAGAACTCCAAGCCTCAG
>JAHELX010000518.1 GCA_024643945.1 Anaerolineales bacterium | reverse complement strand
CGACCGCTACGCGCTGGAGACGACCCGTAAGCCCCAGGCCTTTGCCGGAGCCATGACCCGTCTGGCGGATCAAAACCTGTCCGACGCCGACCCGGAACCATGGGTGGAGGTTTTACTGCATAGTCATCCGTCTATCAGCCGCCGGGTGGCGATGGCTCAGAGCTTCAGTTCTGAGAGCTAGTTGTCTTTTGACCAGTGCAAGCAATTGCCGCGGAGTAAACAAGTCCTCCCAGCGCGTCATGCCGTATATAAACACAATGAACGGCGAACCGCGCCTGTTCGACTTGCACCCTGCGGAACCGGCTCATCCGGCAAGCCAAAGGGAATGCTGGCCTAGTTGCGCCCATCTCATCTCCGGCCCACTAGCGACGCTTACCATTCGTAGCCGCGCTTTGGTTGAAAGTTACCTTGAAGCTGGTTCCCTGACGTCTATCCAGCTCAAGCCTGCCCTCCAGTTGACCGGTCAACAGACTAACGATGCTCAGGCCTAAACTCGCTGGTTGTTGCAAGTCCAAATCGGCCGGTATGCCGATGCCGTTGTCGCTGACCAGCAGCTCTATCACCCCCGCGCATGACCGTGCATGGCGCAGGCTGACGCGTATCTGGCCATGCCCCTCCCAGCCGGGGGGAAAGGCGTGTTTGAAGGCGTTGGCGACCAGTTCGTTGACGATTAGACCACAAGGCACGGCCCGCTCCATGCCCAGGGTCACGCCGGCCACGTCCGTATGGACCAGGGTGGCACCATTATCGTAGGCCAGACGCAAGTCGGCGACCAGGCCGGGAAGATAGGAAGCCATGTCGACCTGGCCCACGTCTTTCGAGCAGTACACGTGCCCGTGGATACTGGCCATCGCCCGGATGCGCTCCTGGCTGTGTTGGAAGGCAGCCCGCACCCGCTCGTCGTCGGCCGCCGTCGCCTGAAGGTCCAGCAGGGTGGAGATGACCTGCAGGTTGTTCTTGACCCGGTGGTAGAGCTCGTGGAGCAGTGTCTCCTTTTCGGCCAGCGCGGCCTTGACCCGCTCCTCGGCCTGGACGCGAGGGGTGATGTCGCTGGCCACGCCCACCATGCGCACCGGGTTGCCCCCCTCATCATACACCGGGAATCCCCGATCGCGGATCCAGCGGATAGATCCGTCCGGACGCAGGATGCGATACTCAAAATCCCACTCCCCCTGAGCGTGGCCGGGGACCCCGTGCCGCACCTGCGCGCGGTCCTCGGGGTGGATGGCTTCGATGAACGACTGCGGATTCTGGTACAGACTGTCCAGGCTGCGTCCCCAGATGTCTTCATAGGCGGGGCTTACGTACAGCATGCGGGTAATGCCGGGCGTACTCATCCAGAAAACGTCCTGGATCGTCTCGGTGATCAGCCGTAGTTCCTGCTCGAAATCAACTAGCACATGTTTCATGGTTACTCAACCTGCTTGATTCACCTCCAACCAATGGCGAACGACGGACGACGAATGACGAAAGCCCCACCCCAACTCCACTCATTCGTCACACCTGCGCTGCACTGTCCCCTGGCCTGCCTCCAAGGCAGGCTGCAGCCAGCATCTGTGGTGCGGCACAGGTGTTCGTCATTGGTCCTTTGAGTGCACAATCACTACGTCAAGAAATGAGATGATGTCTTACGGCCAAGGCCGCCGCTTCGGCGCGGTTGGCAGCACCCAGTTTAGACAGGATGGCGCTGACATGGGCCCTGGCAGTTGGCAGGCTGATGATCAGCCGCTCGGCGATCTCGACGTTCCGAAACCCATCCACGATCAAGGCCAACACCTCCCGCTCGCGTCCGGTCAGCTCATCGCCAGGAGCAGTCGGCCGGGCAGCCGTCTCGGCCAGGGCCTGGACCGCCGCTGGGGCCAACATAGATCGCCCGGCATAAGCCGAGCGGATGGCTGCGGCCAACTCATCCATGGTCGCATCTTTGAGCAGATAGCCGATAGCCCCCGCCTGCAGGGCAGCCTGAACCAGGCTTCGCTCCTGGAAGCCGGTCAAGGCAATCACCCGCATATGCGAATGCTCTTTGAGGACGGCTCGCGTTGCAGCGATGCCCCCCATGCCGGGCATCCTCAGGTCCATCAGGATCACGTCGGGCTGGACTACCTGGCACACCCGTAAGGCAGCCTCGCCGCTTGCTGCTTCGCCTACGAATTCCAGGTCCTCGAAAGCAAGCAACGAGAAGCGTATGCCGTTGCGCACGATCTTGTGATCATCCACAGCCACCACACGAATAGGATCTAGTTCGGCCATCGGATTGCGCACCTCCATTGTCTTACGAGATCTCTCGGAAAGTTCAGCCACACTACAACGAACAAACTGATAGTCCTACGGATTGAGAAAACAACGAATTATCTTCACCCGGTGCGAAACCCTCACTGGCGACGCGGCCGCGGCCCGCCCTGGTCGTAGAACAGCAGCACACCGCCTGGATAGGCAATCGAGAGGGTGAAGCCCTCGATGGTATACTCCGTCGCGGATTCGAGCGCGGCCAGATATAGCTCTTCCTGATCCATAAGCGGCGCATCGCACGCCATCATCGTCGCAGCCAGGGAGCCAATCCGGATCGTGTTCTTGCCGACGGCACGGGTGCTGACGTACGTGCTCCTGTTTTCATTTCCTTTCCTTTTGCTCTTCCTCTGTCACGCCGACGACGATTTCATCGACCTGCCCACGCCCGCGAGACGCGATCGACCGTCTCCGGCCCAACTTGCAGGTTGACGTTCTGGATCGGGTAGGGGCTCTCGATGCCGGCCGCGTCCAACGCCTCTTGCAGGGCGGTGTGCACCCGATCGACGACGCGCCGCGTGTCCACGTAGGACTCGATCCACCAGCGTACCCGGAAGATCATGGCCGAATCGCCCATCTCGATGTACAGGGCGTCCACCGGCTTGTCCGGGAGCACTTGTTCCAAACTCCGCACCGCATCCACGATGACGCGCCGCGCCGTCTCGATGTCGGTGCCATAGGCGATGCCCACGTGGGTCTGAATCCGGTAGCGGGGATCGGGGTAGGTGTAGTTGATGATCTGATTCTTGCCGATCATGGAATTGGGCACGATGATCATGCGGTTGTCGCGGGTACGGATGCGGGTGGTGCGCAGCCCGATGTCGACCACGTCGCCCCAGGTGCCTGCGCCCTGGATCTCGATCCGGTCCCCGACACGATAGGGGCGGTCGGCCAGGATGATGAAGCCGGCGATGGCGTCGGACAGGGTATCCTGGGCGGCCAGGGAAAGGGCCAGGCCGCCGATGCCGAGCGCCGCCGCCAGGGCGGTGACGTTGATGCCAAAGTAGGAGAGCAGGATGCTGAGGGAGAGGGCCACCAGCACGATGCGCCCTATGCGTGTGAAGAGTATCAGGACTGGATCAAGCTCGTCTACACGCCCGGCCTTCTTCAGAGCCGCGTGCTGCCAATCGTAGGCCAGGTCGATCAGGCTCCACAGGATCAGCGTGCTGAGGATCAGGCCCAGCGCGAAAAACACATCGCCCAGCGTTGTCTTTATCTCGGCACTCAGAAATGTCAAGCGCCTGGCAGCAAAACTGAGGACCAGGATCAGCACCAGCCACCTGAAGCGCGGGCCGATGGCTTTCGTGATCGCCTCGCCAACCTGGGCGGAGGTGCGGCGTGCGATCCAGCGCAGCAGGACTCCGGTCAGGAGGACGCCGATCCCGTAGCCGATCAGGACAAGCACCAGCGAGATGACAAGGTTGATCCAATCCTCGGCAGCTAACCCCAAGAACGACCTCCAGGTCAGCCCGGTGGCCTGCGTGAACTGGTTGACCGCCTGGGCGACCTGATCGGGTGTTGCCGTCGGCTCCGGAGTTCGGGTCGCCACGATCTCGGCCAGCAGCTCCTCCCCTTGCGCCGGCCCCTCGCCTTCGGGCGGCCCCGTCGCCTCCACCTCCGGCGTCTCTTCAGCCTGAGGGGTGGCCGTCAGCGTGGGTGCTGGTTGAGGCGTTTCGCCGGCGCAGGCGGCGAGAAGCAGGGCTAGAGCAAGCATCAACCAGACCAGGCGTGAGAGCACTTTTATCTTCATAGGTTTCCTTGGTTGTCAGGGCTCCTCTGCAGCAGGCGCTTCAGCTACCGCCCCTTCGATTGTTGCCGGCATATGAGATCAATCATCCAGGGCCAGTACATCTCTGGCTTCCTGTTCATAGCTACCCCGGTAGTTCAGAACGAGAACATAGACGCTTACCGCAAACACCCAGGCAGGGAAAATGAAACGAGCTTCTCTTATCCTTTCGGCGGCAGCCAGGAACCCCAGGGCCAGGATGTAGGTGCCGATGGTGAACCAGCGCGGCATCAGGCCCGTCCTGGTCCAAAGCGTGCCGATGGCGGTCATATACACGCCCGCCATGCGCAGGGCAAAGTTTCCGATGATCTCGTTCATCAGTACAATGCCAAAGATATAGAGATCGGGGGAGAAATCGTCAACCATTCCGAGGGTAGTGATGGCCTTCATACGCATAAGCGCACCAAGGATGGCGCCCCAAATGAAAAGCAGCAACACCTGGATGATGCCACTACCAAGGAAGATGGTCGCAAAGAACCGATCTTCCTGGTCTCTCAACCGGTCGCGGATCACGCCCGTGAACCACAGAAAAGCGATCCCGGCAAAGGGCACCATTGATAGCACCAGGGAGGCGGTGCCGGACCAGGTCTCCAACCATTCCCTGGTAACGTTCTCCGGCTTGACCCTGGCGGCACCAGTAGTCATTATCATAACGGTGATGATCAGGAGCGAATAGACGATGCCGGCAATCGCTGCCGCACGCGGTGATCTGAATTCGCGCCGCACCAGGCGTTCAGTTTCTTGGGCCATGCCGCCCTCCTCTCGATTCTCCGAATTGTCCATGTCCAGGCCCGTTC